>JALVKZ010000086.1 GCA_027033675.1 Pyrodictiaceae archaeon
CCACCGTCTATGCAGTGAATCTCAAAATATTCTTCCATGCACTAAAGAAGCTAAAAGTCACCAAGGGAGATATTCCTTCACCGAATGATGCCATCGGTGCTGTTATTGGTCGATTTATAGCTTATGATGAAAAAGGCATAGAGTATTACGACGTAAACGATGTGTTATCATTAAAGTACTATGTACTGCGTCAAGGAAAGATAACAACAAAAACGGTAAACGTTGTAGTACGAGGAATACTAGCCGAGTTCGGCAATGCATTCTTTGTTAACCCAGATACAACAGTATTTCTCCCTCTCACTGCCGGCAGAAGGCTTTTCGGGTTCAGTAAATGGAGTGGACTAATAATTATAGTAAAAAACCCAGTCTACGTTGAAAAGGTAACTAATCGTTTAAGAGACATTTATGGAGAAAAGGCAGCCGTTGTATCACTCATAGAGATTTCAAGAGTAGTATCATCTATAACTGCTGCAATGAAGTTTGTTACAACCGCGGCTGGTAGTGCAGCCTTTATAGTAGCTATTACTGGGATCGCTGCTTCCATGATAACATCTATAATGGAGCGGACAAGAGAAATAGGCGTAATGAAGGCCATTGGATTCACGAATACAGAGATTATGGTAGCCATATTAATGGAGTCAATAATAATGAGCATTATAGGCGCCGTGATAGGCATAGTACTCGGACTAATAGGCGCCTATATATTAGCAGGACAAGGAATGACTATTCACGGAGCAGAGGCTTTTACCATAAAAGCACCACCTAGGATAACACCAACACTCTTAGGTGGCTCGTTCATTATTACAGTAATAGTAGGGGCTATCGGTGGCTTGGTACCGGCATACCAGGCTGCTAGGATTCCGCCAGCTGTTGCACTTAGATATGAGTAGAGGAAAGGAGGCATTTGTGAACTATATTTTAGCTTGTAGATCTGTGCAATGCAATGGGGCAAGTAGGCGTTGAGCAAGGAGTATAAGGGAAAGAGAATAGTATTATGGCCTATTAATATAGACTCCACAGCATCCAGAACCGAGGGACGTAAAGTCCCTCTACGCGATGCTGTGCGCAAACCACGGGCCGAGGAAATAGTTGAAGCTGCTCAGAGACTAGGCCTAAATCCTGTTACTGAAAAGTCAAGATATCCACGTAAATGGTGGGAGCAGACTACACGCGTAATAGTTGACAAAGTTGGCTCGAAACTCGATACCCTTAAGACGATAGCCAGAGAGGTCAAGAAGATACGAGAGGAAAAGAAGCTACATAGAGCCAGCTAGTTTAGCTATTTGTTCGCTGCGGGGAAACCACTATTACTCTAAGCAGCATCTTATGCCCTATCATGGGATCTCCTCATTACTACTCCTTCGAGGTGACCCTATATTTCGCGCCTACCTAGACCTGGCTCTAGACAAGAGCTACTAGAGTCCATTAATGAGCTTAGATACTTAGTAGGCACAACGCCTCTAAAATGCTTTAGTCTCGGCAAGTACAAGCTATGTGTTAAGCTCGAGTACGTGAACCCTACTGGTAGCCATAAGGACAGAATAGCTCTTTACATGGTGAAGAGAGCTGTAGAGGAGGGAGCCATTGGCCCAGGTGATTGCATCGCCGAGATAAGTAGCGGGAATACCGCTACCTCCGTTGCATGGGTTGCTTGGCGACTTGGTCTCCGTGCAGTACTCTTTGTTGAGAAGCATGCGTCTATGCTAAAGAAAGATTTGATTAGAAGCCTCGGGGGGGAGCTTATCGAGATAAGCGATGAAGGCATGGATAGGGCTGCTGCCCGCGACAAAGCTGTTGAGATGGGATGCTTCCTACTAGACCAGATGTCTAACGATGCCAACCACTTAGCTCACTACGAGACCACTGCCCCTGAGATATTGGGAGCAACTCGGGGAAATATTGACGCATTTATAATGGGCGTCGGTACCGCTGGCACCGTTACAGGTGTGGGCAGAAGACTTAAGGAAACCATTGGCTCAACCCTAGTAGTCTCCGTATCGCCGAAGGACTCTCCAATAGTTGGTGGAAGTGGTAAGGGAGAAACCATTGAGGGGCTCACTGTTAGTATCGTGCCGGAGCTCTATAAGCGCTACCAAAAATATGTTGATAAAGCGATAGGAGTAGAGCCGAAGAAGGCACTTGACGGGATAAGTGCACTAGCAACCGCTACCGGGATCCTAGGAGGACCATCTACTGGAGCAGCCTTCATTGCCGCTACAAAGCTTGTAGAGGAGGGAGCCGTTGATAGGGGCTCAACTATAGTCATAGTTGCGGCTGATAGGCTAATAAGGTATCCATCAGTGCTCGAGAAGCTTCACCTAGGGGTTCATGGGACCGAGCTGCTAAAAACCTGGCAAGGGTGAGAGCCTCTTATCGGGCTGTGTATGGCGAAGTACGTTTTTGTGACTGGCGGCGTACTTAGCAGTGTAGGTAAGGGTATAACAACGGCATCCATAGGCTTGTTACTCAAGTCAAGAGGCTACACGGTTACCGCTATCAAGATAGATCCCTACCTAAACGTTGACGCTGGCACAATGAACCCCTACATGCACGGTGAAGTGTTCGTAACCGAGGACGGTGGGGAAACAGACCTAGATCTAGGGCATTACGAGCGCTTTCTTGATATTAACTTGTCTAGGAAAAATAACATAACGGCTGGCCAAGTTTACCTAGCTGTTATACAAAGAGAGAGGAGAGGAGACTATTTAGGCCAGACAGTACAAGTTATACCACACATAACCGACGAGATAAAGTCGCGCATTCGTGAAGTAGCTAAGAACTCCGTCGCCGACGTAGTGCTGGTCGAAATAGGAGGCACTGTCGGTGATATAGAGGGGCTGCCTTTCCTCGAAGCAATACGTCAAATGAGGCTTGAGGAAGGGTTTAACAATACGATGTTCGTACACGTAGCCCTGGCCCCGGTACTCAGCACTACTGGGGAGCAGAAGACAAAGCCGGTACAACATAGTGTACAAGAGCTTCGTCGCATAGGTATTCAGCCTGATGCGATAATCGCTAGGAGCCCTAGGCCCTTGGAGCCAGAGGCTCGTAGAAAGATAGCCCTTTATGCTAACCTTCCACCAAGCGCTGTCTTCAGCAGTCCCGATGTAGAGGTTATCTACGAAGTACCCATGGTTCTCGAGAATCAAGGCCTAGGCTCATTCGTGACCAAGAGACTGGGATTAGAGAACAGAGAACCCGATCTAAGCAAGTGGGAGGAGTTCGTAAAGAGGGTGAAGAGCGCCACTAAGAAGATAAGGGTAGCTATGGTCGGCAAGTACACGAAGCTAAAAGACAGCTATATCAGCATAATAGAGGCCATACGCCATGCCAGTGCACACCTGCAGGTAAAACCTATCCTTAACTGGTATGAGTCAACATCGATAGAGAGGGGGGAGCTAAGCCCTAATAAGCCCATTGAGGAAAACGACGCAGTAATAGTATTGCCAGGATTCGGGCAAAGAGGGGCAGAGGGCAAAATAAAGGTAATAGAGAAAGTCATAGATGATGATAAGCCCTTTCTAGGAATATGCTTTGGAATGCAATTAGCTGTAGTAGCTGTAGCTAGGCACTTAGCTGGGCTAGAGAACGCCAATAGTACCGAGATAGACCCGAATACACCCTATCCCGTAATTGACCTGCTAGAAGAGCAAAGACACCTAGATAGGCTTGGGGGAACCATGAGGCTAGGGGCATCACCCATAGTATTGATAAATAACACCCTCGTCTACAAAATCTATGGCGGGTCAGAGATAATATATGAGAGGCATAGGCACCGATACGAGGTTAACCCAAAGTTCCTGGATAGACTAGTATCGGCCGGAATGATTGTCTCGGGTTACAGCCTTGATAAGGGGCTAGTAGAGTTTATAGAGCTAAAGGATCATAAGTTCTTCATAGGAAGCCAGCCGCACCCAGAGTTCCATAGCAGGCCTATGAAGCCGGCTCCGCTCTTCGTGGCACTACTTAGAGCAGCACAAGGCCTAACCCCTTATACTACCACGAATTAATAACAGTACCACAAGAGGCGACTCCCACCAAGGAGGCGGAAGCCATGCCTGGGACTAATCATAGTAGGAGATACTGGTTTCTTGCACGCCCGGGGATACTAAGAATACTCGCGATACTCTACGAGAATGGCTCGATGCCTCTTCATCACATACCGCGCTACGGGATGGGCGTTGGGACAACCTATAGAAGTGCTAGAGAGGCCGCCATGCTTGGACTAATAAACTTGTATCATTGCGGTAATAGTAAGTGTGCTAAGCTCACACCGGATGGCGAGAAGGTGGCTAAGAAGCTAAAGGAGCTACTCGACGTGCTTGAGGAGCTTCGCCTCATAGAGCCTAAGCCAACACAGTGAGAACACTAGTGCATATCGTACGTAAGGGATATCAATTACGTTCCTTCCACGTTATTCCCTGGGCCGTTGAGGAGCTGTCGCCCACACCGATTGATGCGGATGTCAGCCTGGCCCTGAGGCCCCGCACTCTGCGTAGAGTATCATATTTCGTATCCTTGCCTTGCCCAGCTTCGATGAGAGCTTCTCCCTTATAGTATTGACAACCTCCTCATCGTCTAGATCGAAGGCCTTACCAGTATCTATACAGACTACATTAATATGGTCATGTACGTCGTCGTAACGGGTCTCGCCAGCCACATCAAAGCTCTTTATTAAGCCTAGTTGCTCAAGGAGCTGTAAATTGTTATACACAGTACTTGGACTTATACCTGGCATTGAGGAACGTACCTTTTCTAGTATCTGCATAAAGCTTGGATGATCCTTTATGTTCTCAAAGACAATCTTAGCTATAGCCAGTCTCTGAGCAGTTATCCTAAGCCCTCTACGCCTAAGCTCCATAACGAGCTTCGTGAGCTTCTCGTCAACATTACCTTGCTCCAACAAGGAACACCCGCAACAAGTTCTACCAAGTACCAATTATGGTTTTGAACCTTGTATAAATTTTTCGGGAAACAACACAACCTGGCAAAGAGTCGTCGGCTAAAGGAATTATCCTCATAGCCCATGGCGGGCTCTGGCTGGGGAGTACTCCTCATCAATTACTGGGCTCAGCTTTCTTAACTATAAGTACGCTTCCATCCTTATCTAGGACTAATACATGATCACCCTTCCTTATCGGCTCATCCCCCTTGTTAATCGCCTGCCAGTACTCGCCTTCAACCATCACGAAGCCAGTACCTCCGACCGGGATATCATCTATGGCTCTTCCGCGTTTACCAATAACACTAGGCGTATATACGGGCTTCATTCTCCACGCACTCACAGCCTTATAGATAACTATTGA
>JALVKZ010000087.1 GCA_027033675.1 Pyrodictiaceae archaeon
GCCATCGCCGTGGGACATTGTAGCGGCTAAGACTATTGATAAGGCTAGGAAGGCCGCGCTAGAGGAGGGGGCCATCGGGGCAGGTGTTGACCCATACCTAGGCCACTTAGTCATAGTCGGGGGTTGGCCCGGGGCTGCTGAGCGGGTTGCACGCATACTAGCCCCGATGATAGGCCACGACCCCTTTATCGTGAGCGCGGGCATAGGTGAAAGAGGTGCATTAGTGGCCGAGGAGGAGCTCGTAGCCCCTAGCTAGGGGTTCTCTCTTTTCGCGGTGCACGGGATGGTGCGTGTAACGAGTGCCTCGCCGCCTAGTTTTCTCTGCATAATCGCTGCTATCTTCTCGGCCATCTCCCTGCTTTTCGTGGCCGCGTAGATTGCTGGCCCTTTGCCCGAGACCCCTGCCGTCTCAGCACCCATGCCTACTAGGTCTAGTAGGACTCTCGGAGACAGGTTCGTTGCTAGGCTTGTCGCGACACCATTGACTAGGGCTGCTAGGCCCCATTCCCCAGTCTCTAGGAGCCTCCAAGCAGCGAGGTAGAGGGGCGCGTAGGCGCGGAACTGCTCGGGCTCTATGCTCCTTATGCTCCTCCTACCCGGGACAATTATCGCCACGAAGCGGCTCGGGGCATCAAGGTGAGCTAGTACTCGTTGCACGGGGTTATTGGTGAGATAGGTGCCGCACCCACTGACCACGAGGTGGTCGTCAAGGGCCCCGGTGACTGTTAGGCCTGCTAGCCTCGCCGCCTTAACTCCTAGCCTCGCCAGCGTCTCTAGCCCTGGGTCGCTGGCCCCTAGTAGCTTTAGCGCGGCTAGTATCAGCGCGTTTATGAGGGCACTACTCCCCTTAAGCCCTGCCTCGAGAGGTATCTCTGACCAGCCCTGCACACACAGCCCCGGGAGACCGCGGCCAGTGTACTCGGTGACAGCAATGGTCACTGAGTCAAGTATATCCCTAGTCACCTCGACGCGCTTGCCACGAGTAACAATGTAGCCCTCGCTGCTCCTGCATCGCCACGCCTCTAGGCGCAGCCATAGATCCAGGGCTGTCGCCGCCCCGAGGCCCCCGGAGCCAATAGCGTTAACTATGCCTAGGCCTGCATGAGCCCTGGCACTAGTACGCTCAACAACCAATAGATTATCCCTCCCCATTATAGCCGGAATGCACTAGGACTCTTTTCATTTAGCTCTCCTTATGCCCGGTTCAGGCCTATTAGGTACTTGCTTACTAGGAGTAATACAGCGGGGACTAGGGAAGATTGGTAGAGAGATTCATTGGCCGATTGTGTGAGCATAGGCGTCTTGTTAAGTACATTAGGCCGTCGCTCGAGAGCCCTAAGGACGTAGTCCTAGTCTATGGCCCTAGTGGTATAGGTAAGACGAGGCTCGTCCTAGAGGCTCTGAAGACGCTGCGAAACGAGGGCTACGGCGCTGCATATGTAGCGCTGCAGAGCCTTGGCCCAATGAGCCGGGAGAAGGTTCTCGAGGAGCTATTGAGGGGCGTGGTGCGTAGCCTGGGGATAGCTAGCGGCCTTGTCAAGAGGATGGCAGCCGAGCTCGGGCTAGGTCTTCTCGCCGAGAAGGTTCTTGGCGCTGGGCAAGGGCTTAGCGGCATAGCAAGCCTCCTCTATAAGCAGGGCGTGGAGGAGTACTATAGGTTTCTCCTAAGGCTAGCTGCTAAGA
>JALVKZ010000088.1 GCA_027033675.1 Pyrodictiaceae archaeon
GTAAGCCCTATCTATCACAGCGTCTAGCTCCTCAACGTTCTTCGCTATGTCCCTCTTTTTCTCGAGGAGTGCCTTGAAGGCTCGCTCAACCATCTCTCTCGCTATCCGCGCCACCTCCACGACTTGGCTATCTATCCTAGTACCAGGTGCAAGTGATATCGTGAGGGCCATCTCATTGGCGTACCTAGTTATCCGGAACAAGTCGTATGACACCTTTATCAAGGCCTCGACGTAGAGGAGCTCGTGGCCGAGCGGCTGCCACTTAGCTATGAAGAACAAGGCCTCTGTGTATATCGTGTCCTTCAAGTGCTCTGCTAGCGCCGTGTTTGCTGAGAGGTCTAGGGGCTTAGCCTCCTTGAGTGCATCCTCCACGGCCTCGAGGCTCTCCATGGCTACTCTGAACAATTTATCAAGGCTAGTCTCTATGTGGCGTAAGTCCTCCTCGGCCGAGAGAGCGGTGCTCAACCTATCTCACCTCGTAGATACATCTCGGTTAAGCGGTGCCTTGGGTTAAGCGCGATTTCCCTTGCCGGGCCATACTCTACTAGCTCGCCATTATAGATGAACGCTATGAAGTCAGCTACCCTTACCGCTTGTGCCGGCGTATGTGTCACAAATATAACGGTTATCCCCTCCTCTTTTACTAGCATCTTTATTGCCTCCTCTATCTTCCTCGCATTGACAGGATCTATGTTGGCTGTGGGCTCATCCAGCAAGAGTATGCGGGGCTTAAGCGCGAGAGCACGCGCTAAGCAAAGTCTCTGCTGCTGGCCACCACTAAGCCTCATAGGAGGATCATTCAATCTATCCTTGACCTCGTCCCAGAGCATCGCCTTCTCCAAGGCCCAGCGAACAATCTTATCAAGCTCCTCCTTGCTCCTAACTAGGCGATGGAGCTTTGGCCCTATAGCAACGTTCTCGTATATACTCATGTGGGGGAAGGGGTTCGGGGTCTGAGAAACCATTGTAACGTATTTCCGTACACGGTACGGGTCATCGCTATAAATATCTCTGCCGAAGATATATACCTTGCCCTCCACCTTCGTCCCAGGCACCATTTCTATGAGCCGGTTAATGCTTCTCAGGAGCGTGCTTTTCCCGCTACCACTAGGCCCCATTATAACAGTTATCGCTGAGGCTACTGCGCGGAAATTTATGCTCTTGAGTACATGTTTGCCATGAATCCATACGTTGAGGCTCTCGGTCCTAACAGCGTCGCGCTCCAAGGCTAGGTTCTCACCTCTTTGACGAGAAGCCTCACGGCTAGGAATACTACGAGGAACGCGGCTACGAGTATGAGTGACCCGGCCCAGGCCATGTCATGGTATATTCTCTGTGGCATCTGGGCGTACTGGAATATCATTAGAGGCACAGCATCCCCCGGATTAAGCACGTTAGCTAAGGGAGCATTGCATGTACAGGGAAGCGCGGTTCTGGCAGCACCTATAGTGAAGAGGAGTGGAGCAGTCTCTCCCATTGCCTTCGCGAACCCCATCAGCACTCCTGTCGCTATCCCGCGTCTCGCTACTCCCGCTACTACTCCTAGCAGGACCTCTGCCCTAGTCATTCCAATAGAGTAGCCAGCTTCCCGGTAAATCGGGGGCACAGACTCTATTGCCTGCTCTACGTGGACCATAACGTAGGGAAGCATTACTAGTGCTAACGCTATTGCGCCAGC
>JALVKZ010000089.1 GCA_027033675.1 Pyrodictiaceae archaeon
GTATTGGAGTACGCGGCGTATACTGATTACTCCTAGGAGTTTCCCTCCCTGGTCTACTACTGGTATGTGTCTTATTCCGTGTTGGAGCATTTTCTGTGCTAGGAGGGGGAGTGGGTCTCCTGGGTGGGCTACGATTAGCTGGGTGGTCATTACCTCTGAGAGCTTGGTGTCTAGGGGTGTTCCCTTAGCTACGTGTCTTACGAGGTCTCTTTCGGTGAATATCCCTACTAGTTTTGCGTCGTCCTGGACTACGGGGATGCTTCCTATGTTGTGCTCTGCCATTATCTTTGCGGCGTCTAGGATCGTTTTGTCGGGGGTTGTGTAGATGGGCTTTGTGTCTTTTATTAGGTCGTGTGCTGTTAGTGTGGGCACGGGTCTCTAACCCGTACTATTCTATGGCGGTTTGTGTATAAAATTGTCTCCTTGCTGTAGAGGCGATGCATAGATATACTAGTTGCTTGGCGTACTTTTTACGAGAAGAAGCCTGTAGTGCTCTTTTCTAGTCTGGGGTGTTGCGTGAGCCGTGCCGGTTAGTACTATGAAGGGGCTTGTTATCGATGTTGCTTCCCGTAGCTATCGTGTCGAGGAGGTTAGGCTCGGGGAGGACATTCTCGGAGTAATTGATTATGGTGTAATGCTTCACTTGGAGAAGTACAAGAGCTTTGAGGCCGGTATGTATTCTCCGAGGAACGTTGTGGTTATTGGCTGTGGTCCCTTCGCAGGGGCCCGGGTCTTCGGCGGCCACCGCATGGTGTTCGTGTTCCGCAGCCCAGAGACTGGGGGGCTGCACGTAAGCACGCTTGGTGGTGCTTGTTACCAGTTTATTCGCACTGGGCTACGCTTCCTCGTTGTTGAGGGTTGGAGCGAGGAGCCCATAGCTATCGCTGTGCGAGGAGAGCGCGATGGGTCGATTAGTGTAGGGTTCTACGAGATTGGCTGGGACAAGCTATGGAGGATATGGAGCGGGTACCGGGGGAGGCGAGGCACTGAGGGCCTTGCCAAGTACCTCTACGACGAGGTGGCGGGGAACTGGGATGGCGTTGTCCGGGTAGCTGTTGTGGGGCCGGCTGCTGCTCGGACCATCTTTGGCGGAGTCTTCTCCTACATGGCTGAGCAGGATGGGCTCTCTCCGGTCGTTGACTCCGCCTCGCGTGGTGGAGGGGGCACGGTTCTCCTAAGAGCGCATGGCGTCGCTGGGATAGTTTTTGGCGGAGCCTATAACGTGACTAGGGAGCTTTCTTGGCTCAATAGAGTCGTTGACGAGGTTACATTGGAGGTCTTCGGCAAGGATTATGGAAGCGTTGCGAGGAGCGCCACGACGAAGTACAGGTTTGATGAGAAGCTGGGAACTGGTGGCACTTTCGGTGTAAACTATGTGCATTATCGCGACATGCTCCCATTCTTCGGCTACAATACGATATATTTGTCGAAGGCGGCTAGGCTGAGGATACTCGACCAGGTCCTTGAGAACCTGTGGAGACCCGTGCAGAGAGAGGTCTTCGAGTCCAAGGAGAAGCCTTGGAGGACTTGTGGTGAGCCATGCATAGCTGTCTGTAAGAAGATCTGGAGAGGGATAAAGATAGACTATGAGCCCTCTAATGCTCTCGGCCCCCTAGTAGGGATCGTCAGGGCGGAGCAGGTAGCGAGGCTAATCAGACTAGCCGACGAGCTGGG
>JALVKZ010000090.1 GCA_027033675.1 Pyrodictiaceae archaeon
GTATGGGTGACGCTAAAGAACGATACTGGCTACTTTAGCGCAGAGTCACCACCACTAGAGGAGACCGAGGAGGAGCTAAGGAAGGCCACCGAGGAAGCCCTGGAGAGACACCGGGGAAACAAGCTCAGACCCCTAAAGCCACCAAGAGAGATAAGGCTCTGCATAGAGTTCACAGCCCCGTTCTACACAGAGCTACCCGCCCAAATACCCGGGGTAAGCCGCATCAACGACACCACGCTATGCACAAAGACAAACACAATGGAGCAAGCATACAAGGTCTTCGAAGCAATAGCGTTCCTGGCATGGGCTACCAAGCAGATGATAACACAGACAAAATAATTAACCATCACAAGCACAACATAAGCCCCCGGAAACACACAACATAGCAAAGCCCGGTCACAAAATACTTAGTAGAGGCAGGGAAAGCGTGCAACCAGGAAAGCTCACTAAGCGCTATTAAGCTTGTAGAGCTACACGTGTCATACAAGGATTTCCTGAGGCTTACTTAATTCCTTGGGGGACCTCTCCACTATCGTTCATCCAGTATAATTCTTGCTTGTGTCTATGTCTTTACTCTGTAGCCCCTCTATCCGTGAGATATCGTCGCTTGCGTACTATAAATAGCTAGTAAAGAGCGTGAACATAGCCAGGCAGGAACCAGCGGAAGAGGAGGTAGAGCTCGATGTAGATGACAGAAGGCACCGGGTCAAGGTTATAGGCGAGGCCTCAATGGCCTCGCGGAACACTAGTTACAAGACACAACTAGGTGAACCACTCTACTGGGTACAGTGGAGCGTTAAGGTGCAGTAGAGACCCCTAGAGAGGTGATAGAATGGCGACACAGCCCATCCCTCTCCGATACCCCGGGCCTAGCAGCGTCGAGAAACTACAGGATATCAGTGGCTAGTTATTCGGCGACAGCACTGAGCTAACCGGGCAGGGCAGCGACGCGACACAAATACTCCAGTTCCCCGAGATAACGATGACCACTATGAGAGCCCTCGTAGAGTCCCTCATAAAGGCTTTGTGGAGGAGCATTGGGCCTCGAAGAGCCCTGTCGCTCCGACCAGGAGAAATAAGGAGACTAAACAGCAACTTGTTAGTCGAGAAAACCTTGATGGCAAAATCATACTATACGAGGTAATAGAGCAATGGACAACGAATTCAGTAACATCGACATAGGTGCCCGGATAGAGTACAGAAAGATGAGAAGGATACTAGAGCTAGACCCCCGCGTCTTCAAGCCATGCGAGATAAAACAGCTCGAGAAAGGCATGCTACGCAAACAAACCTACCTAGTTCACTTCGACGGCAAGAAATGGGACATACTAATCATAGGCAGCAACGGCATAGAACGCTACATATTCGAATAAATCACCCCCGGCCACGTCAGCCAAGAACAATATTAGCTCCTCCGTATAGCTAAGCCACCCCACCAAAACCCTTACCCTCCCTGCCGCGTCCCATGCCTAGCTTCTTCCAGCTAGTCGCTAACTCTCCGCTCCACACAACGCTTATCGTACGACTCTGTCACGAGACAACACAAATAAGGCAACTTATGCGGATGAGGGTATAGGCGATAGCCCCTTGAAAATCCTCACTACCGAGGACTTTAACCAAGCCTTAGAACACATTAGAAAAGGCCTCGAGACTAGCAAGACCCACCCACACCA
>JALVKZ010000091.1 GCA_027033675.1 Pyrodictiaceae archaeon
TTGCCCTCGGGGCCTGGAATTGTTAGTAGCTTTGACTTATATATCTCAACCTTCCTTATGGGGTATATCTTCTTAGCTGCCTCGAATATCTCGTTAGCAAGCTGGCCGAATAGCATTGCCTTGATTAGCTCGTCTAGTGTCATCTCTGCTATGTGCTTGGTTATTATCTCGCCCATTATCTTCCTTATTGCTCTCTTCTGGCTTGTCTTGCACCGATACGTTGTAAGTACTACACTTGTTATTCGTAGCCCATATCCATCTTTGGTCACAACATTGTATATGCCTTGGACCTTGCTGCTCTTCCTACGAATAAAGCTCTTCATGTAGTCTCTCGCGAGTTCGTGTCCCTTAAACCTCGTATAGGCCTTGAGATTCTCCTCATCAACATCAATTATCTGGAAGTACAGATGGACATGCACCAGCGAGAAATCACCAGTTATATCGTAAAGAGTCGTCTCCATTACCCTACCGATTAGCTTCCTCGGGTCATCTGCCGGCGTTGTACCGAGCACAGCATTCCCGAACACAGAGGGAGCTATTACCTCATACCACTTCTTTAGACGCCAAGTATCACGTGCGCCACCGTAGCGGCGACGACTCATTACAGTCCTACCCCCATTCCTCGCTCCTAGTCTGCCTGCTTTAAAGTCTTAGCAGTCTCCTCTATACTTCTTAGTAGCGAGTATAGGAACTCCAGTATCTCGTCAACAGTGTTCCTCACACTTCCTAGCCTCCGAGTATCCCCTGCCTCCACGACTATGCGTATGTACTGCTCATCTTGTTCCTCTCTTATAGTTAGCCACGATGGTGCTGTCTTATCATCGGGTCTTATAGCACTAAGCAATGCTTGTGCTTCCTCCGGGCTACTTGTCTCTACTAGTAATTCTACTCTAATCCGTTGCTTATTGTCTGCACTTCTCCTCGTTGATTTTTGCAAATATCGTTCCCTCCAGGTACTCTATGCATCCACGCGCCACGTAGTCTAAGAAGCTTCCAGGTCCTAGTCCTTGGAGCAAGTCCTCTGCAAGGGCTAGGAGTCCTTCCTCGGCCTCGGTGCCCAGAATCTCTTGTTCTCCTAGGTAGCCTAATTGCCTAAGAACTCTCTCAGCTATTGGCACGTACTCTTTTCTGATACTTGTTTTCTTTATTTTGACTCGGTTAAGCACGAGGCTTCTCTGCGTATTCCCAGTTATTAGCTTGTTGATGGTTTCTACAATACCTAGGAAGTTCTTTGTATAGAGGTAGAGGGCTGCAGCCGATATAACTCGTTCATTCACGGTTATTAGTGAGAGCTGCTTGGCATACCCTCTCGCAGCATAGTGTGACAAGACATAAACAGCTTCTCTTAGATCCCGTAGAGGGAATACTTGGCTGTAATAGCTTATACCTATGACGTCTGTTGGGCGTCTCGGGCCCTTGCTCTTCTTCTTTAGGAGCTCGTATAGTTTTTCTCCAAGCGTTGCAATACTCTGCTCCGGTGCCTCCTCTAGCCTCTTACCAAGCAGCTTTACTAGGCGCGGATCCTCCTTGAGCAGCTTAGTACATGCGTCTAGGTCGCCGCTTAGCCCTGGCAAATAGGGGTCAAGTGTCCTGGCCATAGCCTCTTCCGTTGCTATCTCTGGCCAACGGAACAGCTTCAGACTAAACAATTCCTCTACCTTGTTTTCGAGCTTAAGCATCTCCGCAATACTAGCCTCTATCCCAATGAAGGAAGCCTTCTTGCCCTTATCTAGTCCCCTCCAATAACCAGCCACGAGCCCGTATATCGATGGATAGCCAACAACTGTTAGCTCCGAGAATACTGCAGCTGTTAAGGCTGCGATGCTGGAGTCGCTGGACGAGGTTACTGCTACGTGGAGTAGCCCTGGCGGCTTTTCCCCTATCCCTATAAGAGCTGATGGTCTCTGAGCCCTTATCTCTTGGGCGCCTTGAGCAGGATAGCCAAGGAGGAGCGAGGGCTCAGCTAGCTCCCTAGGTGCCGATGCGCGAATACTTAGTGTAAAGTCCATGTTGTTTTTTAGGAGGACGTTAACAGCTATTCCGGCAGCTAGCAGGGAATCTATTGAGGGAAAAACATAGATTTCGAGATAGTTATATTCCTTGAGTGCTGCTCCTACTTGGCTAGCTGCTGGTCTTAGCAGCGCTGCCTCTTTCTCGTTAATAATTTTCTCGAAGGCCTTGTCAAGAGACACTGATTCTCCCGGCTTGACTAGGGGCAATGCCGTGGAAGAAAAACTATTGCACCGGGCAAGAAAGGTTATTAGGTATGGAGAAAACTTGGTGAAGGCCCTCACGGAGAGCGCTGCGAGTCCTTATTGTTTCTCGACAACGTAGAGACCGCCAGCTATTAGTAACTTAGCCTGTTGCGGATCATACTTCCAGTCAGGTGGTAGTTTGCCTTCACGCTTATAGTACTTAACTATCCGCCTTATCTTTGCCTCTAGGTCTAGTAGGCCCTTCTTTGCATGTGTGTCCTTCGGGTGCTCCTCTAGGTGTCTCCTAAGATTAACGGCCTTCTGGATGAGCCGGAACAAGTCCTCGGGAACGACCATCTTTATTCCATGCTCTTCTAGTACCTCGGTTATCGTTTTACCCAGTATTGGTTTAACCAGTGGGATGCCGAACTGGTCACGAAGTATAATGCCTATCATACTTGGACCGTATCCTTTCCTAGCTAGGTCGACGATTATCTCCTCTATCTCTTCGGGATCATACTGAACCCACTTAGGGATAGCTGGACTCGCTGGCCTCGTGGAATGTGATCTACCCTTCTTCCTCCTCTTACCCGCCACTCTACACGCACCTCCAACGCGAGGCGAGCAGGAGCCTCTCTAGCGTCTTAAAGCGGCCCCTGCTCCCCCAGGGGCCTCTTGAAAGGCCGCCGTGTGTTCTCTCACCGGGGTGTCCTAGCCCTTATAAATAGAACGGGGCATAACTACTTAACGACATGTCCCTTAAGCCATGCACATAATTTTTTAGCTGCCTTGCCCCGGTGGGAGAACATGTTCTTCTCCTCTAAGCTCATCTCGGCGAAGGTCTTCTCCGAGCCCTCGGGGATAAATACTGGGTCAAAGCCGAAGCCCTGGGTTCCCCGAGGCTCTCTGGCTATTTCTCCAGGCGTTTCTGCCTCAAACACCACTATACCATCCCTATATGCTAGCGCTATCACTGACTTGAAGTAGGCCTTCCTATTATTTTCACTACTCAACAGCCTCAATAATCCATCGATGCCTATGGTCTTGTAGACATAGGCGGAGTAGGGGCCAGGGAATCCGTTGAGAGGTTCAATGAATAACCCGGCATCCTCAACCATAACTGGTCTATGAAGTAGGCTATAGGCCGTAGATGCTGCGAACAAGGCTATTTCTACAAGGCTATTGCTCTGTATCTCTATCTTCGGGGCATCGACGGGTTCTACCTCGTACCCGCATTCACGAAGCACGTTGTTTATTTCCTCGACCTTATGACGATTACCAGTGGCTATTGCTATTGCTGCCCCCATAATGTCCTCCTCTCGGCCTTGTATCGACCCATAAGCCTTATCTCTTCTACGAGGCCTAGTATCTTCTCCGTCTTTTCCCCCCTAAGGCTGCGATAACCGTCTATGAATGCCTGGAATACAGTGTCCACGTGCTCCGGGTGCGTAGACTCAAGGCTCCGGAGAAAGAGATGCACGTCAACCGCGTTATCTCTCTCAGTGCTATGAAGCGAGGCGAGCCCAAAATCTATTAGAAAGACATGGTCTCCTACGAGAACGTTGCTCGTCGTTAGGTCTCCGTGGCTTATACCCTCTTCGTGAAGCATTGCAGCGTAGCGCCCTACTTGCTCACTTGCCTTGATGGCTTTCTCTAAGTTACCTTCCTCTATGATACTGCTAAGACTCGGGTACGGTAGATACTCCATTACTATAATAGCCTCCATGGGATCTACGTAGTATACTGCTGGCGCCATTACTCCTATCCTTAGCGCTTCCTTGATCGCGCGCGCTTCTGTAACTGTTCTCCTCCTGCGCAAGAGGATATCAAGCTTGCTGTGACGATACTTCTTTGGAAGCCTATGCTTAAGTATTGCTTTTTCACCGAACCAGTCTATGAGGTAAAGGTAGGCCTCAGCCCCTCGATGTACTGGCTTTAGCTCTTTCGCTACCTCCACGGCACTTCTACCTCATCTGGTCTCCAGCGTTGCCTGACAAAGGACTCATCGATGTTAATGGTTATCCCGGCTAAGTAGTTTAGAAGCCCAACCCATGCTATCATTGCTCCGTTGTCACCCGCGATGGATGGTGGAGGCCAACCAGCATTAGCTGAGTGATATGAGGCCATTATCCCTATTTTTTCTCGTAGAATAGGGCTTGCGGCTACTCCACCCGTTAGTAGAACCGAGTCTTTCCTCGTATGTGCAAGCCCCCTTTCAGCTACCTCGACTGCCGCCCCGTAAGCAATTTCTCTGAGACCCAGGCATATTGATGCCTTCTCAGCCTTGCTTCGGGTGTGCTGCCATGCCCGTAGAGCTGCTGTTAGGAGCCCGGAGAACGATACGTCCATTCCCTTAACCACATAGGGTAGATCCGCTGGCGCCGAGGCTCCCTCCGCACACCTATCTACAACGTGCAGTCCTCCCACGATATAAGGTGGGGCTAGTCCTACATCTCTAGCAAACGTGTCAAGGAGATTCCCGAGAGCGACATCAAGAGTCTCGCCGAAGACTCTGTAACGCTTCTTAGCGAAAGCAGCAACCATCGTGTTTCCTCCGGAGACGTAGAGGATTACAGGGTCCTGGAACCCCGTGTAGAGCCTGCCTACCTCTATATGGGCGATAGCATGGTTGACAGGAACTAGCGGTTTCCCATAGTAGGCTGCTAGGCCACGGGCGATAGTGGCGCCTACTCGGAGACAGGGGCCCAGTCCCGGGCCGAGAGCCACAGCCACGGCATCCACGTCGTTCATGCTTATGCCTGCTACCCGGAGAGCCTCTGCTAACACTTCTGGAGCAACACGGGCATGGTGACTAGCAGCTTCCCGAGGATGTATGCCGCCTTTCTCGGGCTTGTAAGTATCCCGTATACTAGATAGGATATAGGGGGGCTTTGTAGATGCAACCCCCACGCCGAAGGTATGAGCAGTAGACTCTATACCGAGAACGACGGCTTCACGATCCCAGTTGAGGAGGGGGTAAAGAACTCGTGGATTACCTCTTGGCCTCCCTAACG
>JALVKZ010000092.1 GCA_027033675.1 Pyrodictiaceae archaeon
TAGGATAGGGGTGGAGCTAAACAAGAGCGTCGTAGGACATTATGCTTCGAAGATTAACGCGCTGCCCCTAATCCTGGCAGAGACCAATAGGACTATCTATGAGCAAATGCTGAGAGTGCTTAACCAGACAGCTAGTGGCGCCTCAAGGCTCTATACTTCCCTCGAGCAACTAGACAAGGCATACGCGGAGGCGTTAGAGAATGCCTCTAGGCAGGTAAAGCAGCTCAACGAGAGCCTACGCGGAGTAATGGAGGCCGATAAGGGCTACGCTGAGGCCTATAAGGGCTTAGTCTCGCTGAGAGACGCCTTGAACAAGACATTGGGCGCTGTAACGGCCCTTGACAAGGCATACACCGAGGCAACTACCCGGGTAGAGGAACTAGCCAACAATATTACGAGAATAGCTAACGCGCTCCAGGCAATGGATAAGGCCTATAGTGGGCTCTACCAGAACATTAGCAGCGCCGCTAAGCGCCTCGTAGCCCTCTACAGCAACGAGACACTGGTGTCGGGAACAGAGCAGGGGCTCGGGTACACGTGGTGGCAGGTAACAAGGGCCTACTACTACCTAGACAAGCTGAACGGGAACTATACAGCATACGCCAGGATAACCAACTTATCCAAGGTATCCCCGGAGCTAGCGCCACTACCAAGGAACGAGGCGCTTGCCGCGTGGCAGGCCGTAAAGAGGCTAACGAGTAGTGGCAGGGACCTAGACGAGGCAGCACTAATAGTTGCCGCAAAGATATTCTCCGAGAAAGCTCCGGAGAGGGCTAAGCCTCTTCTCCTCGTAGCAGAGCAGGCGTGGAACAAGACACTCATAGCCTATAGGGCTGCGCGCAACATTAGCTGCGTCGCGTGCCTCTACTCGCTAGGAAACAATACGGTAAAGTCGCAGCTAATGGTGCTAGGCATTGCGCGTAACATAAGCGAGCAGGCTACCAAGATGGTCGTAAGCCATGCCCGCGAGGAGGCGGCAACGCTACTGGCTAAGATGCTAACCTCTAAGAACATACCGGGGCCACTAGCCCAGGAGCTAGCTAGGGAGGCAGTCGAGGATAGGCTAGAGGCGGCAAAGATAGCAGAGCTCGTAGCCGAGATGGCTGCAAAGGAGCAGGGAATACCGCTCAATGTATCGAGAGCGCTAGCGAGTCTCCTCGTAAGATACGATCCAGGAGCGAATTATACACTAGCTACCAGTTGGGCAAACGCTGTGAAAGCAGCTAGCGAGTTCCTCGAGGAGAGGGGGGCGCCGAGGAGCCTCGTAGAGCAGCTAGCAGCCCTCTTAGCAGCCAAGCCTAAGCCAAGTAGAAGAGATCTTGCAAAGATAGCTTTCAGACTAGTAGCAGAGAAGGCGGGGGAGAAGGCCGAGAACATCCTGGAGGCGGTGGCCGCTACAGATCCTGGCGCAGAAGGGGTAATTACTACTAATAAGACCCTTGCCGCAAAGATAGCCGCTGATATAGTGTACCGAGCTGCTGCCCAGAGGGGCCAGAAGCTAGACAGGGCGCTCGTGGAGAAACTAGCCCTTATGATCGTGAAAGGTGATGCCAAGGACGATGACCTGAGGAGACTTGCTCTCAGCATGCTCGCTGAGAAGATAAGGGAGGAGAAGGGCGAAGAGGCAGCAAAGACACTAACGCTTCTCCTCTCCCGCTTTGACCCCGAGGCGAGAGGTGTACTAGCCTCTAACGAGACAATGGCTATAGAGGCGCTGTATTGGCTAGCCGAGAAGCAGGGGCATAGAATACCCTTTACACCGGAACAGCTAGCTAGGATTCTTCACGAGCCTTCAGCGCTTAGACAACTAGTAGCAAGCATGTTCGTAAATATGAGCGCCGAGAAGGCGCCGAAGGAAATGAGGCCACTAGTTAAGAGACTAGCAGTAATTGTTGCAGAGAAGGGCCCTGGTATACCAGTTGAGGAGAAATGGGCTATAGTTGAGCAGATATTGGCAGAGCAGGCTAAGAGGATGAAGCCACGCGGCGTGAGCCTACCGCCGCGTGTCGAGAGGGAGGTACTAAGCCTGGCACTGAGTATTGCGCAGCACCGTATTAGCCTGGAACAGGCCGCTAAGAAGCTGGCTAGCGAGATACTACTAGGCTCTGTAGCCCCAGAGATAATAAGCGAGGCCAAGGGCCTAATGGTTTCGAGAGACCTAAGGGCCTTTAGCATAATGGTTGTGCCTCTAGGCGAGACCCAGGAGGAGAGAGCACGGAACATCGAGGCGGTAGGCAACATTACGGCAAAGCTGTTGTCAAGGCACGGCATAGGGGCTAAGATATATGTGAGCGGCGAGGACATAGTGCTCCAGCAGGTAAGGCAGTACGCCATCAAGGACGCCGAGAAGACCTCTAAGCTAAGCGAGCTAGGCACCTTCATAGTACTACTAGTCCTACTCGAGAGCTTCTTCGCCGTTTTCCTTCCATACATAGGCATCATACTAGGCCTAGCAGTCGGCGGAGCAATAGTCTACATAGCGGCTAGCCACGGGATAATAGACTTCTCCTCCCATACACAGAGCGTTATGATAACTACTGCTCTCGGTCTCGGAGCAGACTATGCTGGCTACCTAATATATCGGTTCAAAGAGGAGTACGCCCTCATAGGCGAGGCTAGGGAGGCTGCCCGTAGGAGCCTCAAGAGAGCTGGGCCGGCAATAGTGGCGAGCGCCACAACCGTCGTTATTGGTTTCGGCAGCCTCCTCCTAGCATGGGACATATCGTTCCTAAGGGGCTTCGGCGAAGCAATACCAATAGCGGTCGCCGCTACCGCTACCGCGTCGCTTACACTCGTACCAGCACTACTAGCGCTCGTTGGCGGGAAGCGATGGTTCTGGTGGCCGCGGAGACCACGCAAGGAGAAGATAGTAGAGCGGCGTAGTAAAGCCATGGAGTTTCTATTGCGCCATGAGAAAGCAGTACTTGGCGCAATGATAGCCCTGATACTCGTCTCTGGGTACTTCTACGCAACATTCCACGGCACACACGACATGAAGCTAATGCTGCCCGAGAAGGCCCCAGCCCTCAAGGCATTCCACATAATGAGCACAAAGTTCGAGGCAGGAATAACCGACCCCATATTCGTGGTCATCGAGACAAAGAACAATATATGGAGTAGCAGTAATGCATGGAGACTAGTAGCCGGGCTAGTAGACGAGATAGCGAGGGTCAAGGGAGTAGCAACAGTGATAGCCCCCACGAGGCCCATGGGGCGCCCAGCGACTAATGCAACGCTAGCAGAGGAGATGGGTGGCAGAGCGTTCACGAGCCCCGATGGCAGGATAGCGTTAGTACAGGTTATCCTCAGTGTAGACCCCTATAGCAGGGATGGAGAGAAAGCGATAAGAGAGATCCACCGAGTAGCTCACCGCTACGCTGAGGAGCACGGCCTACAAGTATACGTTGATGGCTCGCCCTACGCTACCCTGGAGATGGATGATCTTCTCACCAAGGAGTTTTACCAGAGAGTCTTACCAGGCGCAGCAATACTAATGATACTAGCCTTTACCCTCATATTTGGCGGCCTTTGGGTAAGTGTTGCAGCACTAATAGTGATAATAGGCGCTGCCATGACCGGCATAATGGCCAGCATACTATTATTCAAGTATATATTTGGCAAGGAGATGTTATGGTTCATGCACATAATAACCCTGGCGGCTGTCATGGGCGTAGGCATGGACTATAATAGCTTCTTCTTAGCAAGAGCGCTAGAAGAGTGCCACAAGACGGGCTGCAAGCCCAAGGACTCGGTTATCCGGGCCTCCGGAGCAGTAAGCCTATTCATCATAGGGCTCTCCCTGGTGGTAACAACAGCTTATGCAATGATGCTAACAGCCAACAACACTGGTATGAGGGAGATGGGCTTCGCACTAGCAACCACAGTGTTCACAGCAGCGCTCATGGCATCGTACCTGCTAACACCAATAGTAGTCTCGGTACTAGGGCGTAGCGCGTGGTGGCCATGGGGCCTCAAGAAAAAGCTAGAGCACTAGAAGCCTAGGCAGCTGGGCAACGAGCCCTTTGCCTCGTTCTTTTCCTTCCTGAACTCTTCCCGCCAACCCCATATAGTTTTTCTTGAGCCGAGAATAACCCGGAGTAAACAATAAATTCTATCCATGCATAGGTTGCTGAACAGAAACCATTCCCTCCACACATCACCCGAGAGGGAGGGTCCTGGTATCCCCTGGGACCTAGGGAGACTATTGCGAGGAATGATTTCGCCGTGCAGACAGATAATGAGAGCGAGCTCGAGACACGTATCCGTAGACTCCTAGGACTCTCCGGCTATGAGGCACGGGCCTATCTAGCCCTCTTAGCTCTTGGCAAGGCTCGTCCACCAGAAGTCGCTAAGGCAGCGCGCATTCCGGCTCAACGAGTCTATGATGTCCTCCGAAGCCTTGAGGCAATGGGCCTCGTAGGCGAGAAGAGCGGCTACTACTATATAATTGAGCCACTAAGGGCTCTGAAGGCCAAGGCGGAGGAGAAAATAGCGAGGGCCGCAGCCGAGGCTGCCGAGCTAGAGAGGCTGGGCGAGGAGCTGAGCAGGCTGGCGAGACGAGCGGCTGAAGAGTACGTCAAAATAGTTTACGGGGTTGAGGAATCAATTGCCCACGCAGCTGAGGCGCTATCGAGGTGCAAAGAGCCACCAATATTCATGGTCTACAAGGTTCTTGATAAGCTGGAGAGCCTCTGGCCCCTCCTAGGCATGCTCGTAGAGAAGCTCCCCGAGAAAACAGTCTTCATAATCCCCCGCGGCGCCCAGGTACCAAGCCACTATCTCGAAGCTATACAGAGGCGCGGCGCATACCTAGTTGAGTCGGAGGCCGCTATAATGGACTTAATGATTGCCTGCGATACCGTGATAATAGGCTTGCCCAGCACGCCCCACGAGGTAGTAACCCTGGTCATAAGTAACCCCTTATTCGCGAACGCTCTAAAGACTAGACTAAACGAGCTCATAGCTAGGAAATAGGATAGGCAAAAATACTCTTCTGGCCCTATAGTACCTGAGCCACTATCTCTTTCTCGCCAAGTTAGCCAGGGCAGCAACCAGTACAGCTAGAGCAATGACCACCGATACAAGCGAAGGCTTAGACGCCTCTCTGAGAACCACTGTTGTAATTGTCTTGGTACTGTGCTCTACTAGAGTCCTGGTAGCTGTAACCAGCCTCGTCACTGTAACGGGACAAGCGAGAGTATG
>JALVKZ010000093.1 GCA_027033675.1 Pyrodictiaceae archaeon
ATCCCTCCACGTGCGGTAATGCAATTATATACGTAATTAGTCATTGAGGTTAATTTACAGAGACATTTTAAGAATGACGTTGCTAAGTCTCAACTACTCGGAGTCAGCGACATGAGCCGTGCCAAGGGACTTGATGATATTGATGTAAAGATTATGCAACTACTCGCATCTAATGCGAGAATGAGTATTCGTGAAATATCTCGGGAGCTTGGTCTTGCAGTTTCAACTGTGCATATGAGGCTGCAAAAACTCATAGGGATGGGGGCTATTAGGCGCTTCACCATAATACCTGACTACGATGCATTAGGTTATAGCATTACAGCACTAATATTGCTACAAGTTGACGGAGAGAGAATAACGGATGCAGAGGAGCTCCTCGCCTCAGAGCCTAACGTTATAGCTGTATACGATATAACTGGCGACTATGATGTAGCGGTTGTTGCCAGGTTCCGGGACGTAAAAGAGCTTGATGAATTCGTGAAAAGAGTGAACAAAGTACCATATATAAAGAGAACAGTTACTAGTCTAGTTCTACGTGTCCGTAAAGAGGACACAGCGTCTCCTCTACTTGTACACAACAAGGCCAGGGAAAAGACATAGTCATTTTATTTGCCAAGTATTATGCCTATCTTTTATCTAACGATAAGAGCTGAGTAACTTCGTGAAATGTAACGAAAGGTCTTAAACTACTCGATTTAATAGTGTGCTCTGCACGGGTGCTCTATTATGAGCGGAGAAGCACCCAAGCCGATAGTAAAGAAACCGCGCCTTCTTCGCTATGGTGGAACTGACCCAGGGCTGCGCATGGGGAGAGGATTCAGTATCCCGGAGATAAAAGAGGCAGGACTTAGTACGGAGGAGGCTCGTCGGCTAGGGATAAAAATAGATAAGAGGAGAAAGACCAAGTGGGAATGGAATGTTAAGGCCCTGAGGAAGTTTCTTAGCGAGATAGGGTATAGGAAGCAATAATATATTAATTCTTTAGCTTTTCTTTTCGAAAAATACTAGATTCTTCATCACATCAAGGGAATCTGTATCACATTGACAGTGATTAATTGTAGCTAGATGAGAGGGAACAGCTGGTGAATAATGCCGATAAGAAGCCTCTCTTATCGCTGAGAAATATTACTAAGATATATCCTGGTGGCGTTATAGCTAACAAAGATATCAGTCTCGATATTTACCCGGGAGAGATTCTAGCACTTCTCGGCGAGAATGGTGCTGGAAAGACTACCCTTGTAAGCATCGCTGCTGGCTTGATAAAGCCCACAAGAGGCCAGATACTTGTTAAAGGAGAGTCAGTCGTATTTAATAGCCCAAGAGATGCAATGAGAAAAGGGATAGCACTAATACCTCAAAACCCTATGCTCATAGATAATTTCACTGTCTTGGAGAACCTTGTGCTGGTTTCACGCCTAGCGGGTAAGAGGTATGGTATTCGTTTAGCGAAGAAGCGGCTGGAGGAGATAGAGAAGAAATATGGATTATTCGTCAATCCCAGTGCCTATGTCTGGAGCTTGTCCTTCGGTGAGAGGCAAAAGGCTGAAATTCTTAAGGCCCTGTTAATTGATGCTAGTATCGTGTTACTTGATGAGCCTACTACGCATCTTTCTCCGGTAGAGGTTGATAAGTTACTATCACTGACGAGGCAGCTCGCCAACGAGGGTAGGGGGGTTGTGTTTATAACGCATAGGCTAAGTGAGGCACTGAGAGTTGCTGACCGCATAGCTGTTATGAGAAGAGGTAGGTTAGTTGCTGTAGTTTCTAGGAAGGATGCGCGTGTGGATCAGTTGCTCAACTATATGTTCGGCGAGGAGCGTATAGGAAGGCTAACAGAGATAGTTAAGCGTCGCCGCTCGTTGTCGCGTAAAGTAAGTAAAGATATAGTGCTTAGAGTTGATGATTTATGGGTGCGCGGGCCTCATGGCGAGTTTTCTGTTCGTGGTGCTAGCCTTGAGCTTCGCGGTGCAGAGATTCTAGGGGTTGCAGGTATAGCTGGAAATGGCCAGAGAGAGTTCTTTGAGACGCTTATTGGTATTAGGAAGCCGAGCAAGGGCATGATAAGTATATGTGGTGTCGATGTTACTTCACAGAGCAGTAGCATGAGAGGGCGCCTAGGAGTAGGCATTATTCCTGAGGATCGTTTAGGTTGGGCACTTGTCCCTGGCAAATCGCTTGTATTCAACACAGTTCTAGGACTCTATTCTTCTCCTAAAGCCCCTATTCGTTTCTCCATAGTTAATTGGCGTATTGCGCGCAAAATAGCTAGAGACATTATTAAGTCGCTAGAAGTCAAGGTACCAGGGCCCGATGCTAACGCCGAGTCCCTAAGCGGCGGCAATATGCAGCGCTTTATAGTAGGTAGAGAGCTCTACAAGGCGCCGTGCTTGCTTCTTGCCATGAATCCTACAAGCGGTCTTGACGTGGAGGCTGCTGAGAGGATTAGAGACTTGTTACTAAGAGAGGCAGTTCGTGGCGCAGGTATCTTGCTCGTTTCGGAGGACCTAGATGAACTCGTAGAAGTATCAGATAGAATAGTTGTTATGTCAAGAGGACGCATAGTCTATGAGGCCTATAGGCCGTTTAATATAGACAAGATAGCTGAGGCCATGACGGTGTCCTAGGCCATGGATACTAGGCTACGTGGGCTAGTATATGGGGCAATAGGCCTGGTATTAGGCCTCTTGTTCTCAGTGCTAGTCTCCGTGGTACTCGGGGCTTTTACGAGCCTAGGCGCTCTCGGATTTTCGAAAATATTCCTTTCAAGCCTATTAAGCAAGGATACATGGGTATCTGCCTTACCATACTTTGTGCCTATCGCGGCATCCGCGTCAAGTCTTGCCCTTGCATATAGAGCGGGGTTCATAACTATAGGGGCTGAAGGCCAAGTAATGCTTGGAGCAGTTGCTGCTTATTGGCTACTCTATTACGTGATAGGGCATGGCGGCGTCGTTGCTATTACGGCTGCCATCCTCGTTGCTGGCTTTATGGGTGCTCTCTACGGCGGCCTTGTTGGTGGCCTACGTGTAGGGCTGGGAGTTAACGAGATACTCTCAAGCCTTATGTTAAACTATATCGCTATAGGTATTGTTAATTACTTAGTTGCGGGGCCTTGGCAGCAAGGAGGTTATACGCGTACTGCGCCATTACCAGCTAATATGAGTATTGGCTTATCTATTGCAGTACTTGTTGTGGTTCTAGTGGGTCTCTTTCTAGAGCTTTTCATAGTTTTTACCAAATATGGGGTCGCGATAGACTCTGTAAGACTTGCACGTAAAGCGGCACAGACATATGGAGTAGGCGTAGCGTCAACAATCATAATAGTAGCGTTGTTGCAGGGTTTTGTGGCAGGTATTGGTGGCGGGGTTCTTCTTCTTCAATTATTACGACAGCTTAGGAGTGTTGGCCTAGGAGGCTGGGGGTATGGGTACATGGGTATACTTGCAGCGTGGCTTGGCGGCCTAAGACCTCTAGGGGCGCTGGCAGCGAGTCTCCTTATAGCCGTATTGTACTCTATGCGTTCTACTCTACAACTATACGGGGTTAGTGATAGCTTTGTCCTTGCACTTGAAGCCATAATTGTGCTCTCGGTGCTCGCGTTCACAACACTCTCTATGAGGCGCGGTGAGAAGTAATGGTTAACATAGCTGCCTTACTAGGCCAGGCTTTGCCTTACGCAACGGTGTACGCGCTCGCGGCACAGGGGGAAATGTTCCTGGAGAGAGCCGGGCTCTTTAATCTAGGCCTAGAGGGAATGATATATCTCAGTGCCGGCGTTACAGCAATAGTATCGCTTCATACTGGTTCTCCCGTCTACGGCTTGCTAGCTGGCATTGTTTCCTCGGCAATCCTTGCCCTATTATATGGATTCTTCGTAATAAGCCTTGGCGCTGATCAAGCCGTTACTGGGCTTTCTATAGTATTCCTTGGTATTGGGCTAGGAGACGTGATAGGCAGAGCGACTGGCGGGGCAGTAACGCCGAGCATAGGTATATTAGCTGATGATTTGATTATTGTCCTTGCTCTTCTGGTCCTGCCTGTTATTTTTTATCTTGTGCTCTTCCGTTCATGGCTAGGTTACGTGGTCCGTAGCCTCGGAGAAAACGTGGTAACGGCTCGAGCGCTTGGAGTACCAGTCACGCTCACTAGGATAGTAGCACTAATGATTAATGGAACGCTTGTCGGGCTTGCAGGTTCGTATCTATTCTTTACTGGGCCTTTGGGTTCACGCTGGGTATCTATGTCGCTGCTGGGATGGGGGTGGATGAGCCTAGGCATAGTCATTCTTGGGTACTGGCATCCCGTAGGTGTTGTTGCGGCATCTTACCTGGTAGGGCTTCTTTATGCAATGAGGCCCCTCCTAGAGACGGTTGGAATACCTAGTTCTATAGCTGATGTAACACCTTACTTAGTGGTTATCATAGCCTTGGCAGTAATATCGGCGCTCTACGAGAAGATGAATGTTAGGCCTCCGACAGCTATATGGTCTAGGTAAGCAAATACAACCGTTTTTACAATTCTTTTAAGGCCTCATCAATCCTCTCATAGTATTCCGCAAGGCTACTCAGAGACCCCTTGGTTGTATCAAATGTGTAGAACTCTACTCTTTCCGCGAAGTGTCTCATAAGCCCTCTAATGTAAGGGGCGAATATCAGTGCTTGTGTAGGCGGTAGCACTATCCAGACATTGTAGCCAAGCGACACTCTCTCTTTTATCACCATGCTGAGTCTTGACACGGGGTTACCTACTCCATAGAGAGTCTCAATCTCAACAGCTATGCTACTACCCCATCCCCTCTCAACCCTTATATCAATAGGTACGTTAGCAACAATGCTTTCAATGCTTAGAGCCGAGGGATCAATACCAGTATCCATTAAGTACTTGATAGCAGCTGACTTGAGAGCAAAATGGATAAACGAGGTATCCTGTCTTGCCTCCTCTTCATCCACCGCAGGCCTATTATAGAGAGAAATAAACGGATCATTAGCTACGAGCTCTAGGTTAGTGAAATATGCATCTTCTGCTCTTGCTACGGCTTGGCTAATAGTATCTGCCTCCTCCAGCCCAGGTACCTCTCCGTAAAAGAGAGATATTAATCTAAGCAATTGCTCTCTGTGGGCTCCTAGTCGAATCTCTATGTAGGGCTGTAGACTTGAATAC
>JALVKZ010000094.1 GCA_027033675.1 Pyrodictiaceae archaeon
GGAAAGAGCCAAATCGTAGCCAAGTGGCGCACTGATCCAAACAATGTAGGCGAGGGCGTTGTCCCGGAGGATCTTAAGGACTGTGTACAGTCAGCCGTTGAGAGCTGTCCAGTCTCAATAATACACATGGAAGAAATACAGGAGTAACCTCCTTAAACTCCTAACTCATATAGTGCATAGAGCGTATTTTTCTCATTAGGAAATAATACTTATTCCTCCTTATCTTTCCCGTTTTGTCTCCAGGGCGTATTAAATATCGCGTAAATTTCCTTCGCCCTAACCTCTCCTATACCCTCAACCTTCATTAGTTCAGCGATGCTTGCATTAGCTATGCTCCTTAATGTGCCAAAGTGTCTTAGGAGCCGCCTCGCTAATACAGGGCCGGCAAGGCCCTCGGCGACATAGAGTATCCTATCGTTTAAGCTGAGAGGCTTCTTCTCGACGCGTAGCCTAGCTACACGCTTCTCCTCTCTACGTCCAAGAGCCTTAGCCTTTGCTGCGAGCCAAGCAGCAGTAGATTCCTTGTTATGTGTTGGTATGATAGGTATACCCCAGTCAAGGACAAGCTCGTCAAGCACCCGGAGTATTGCTGCTATATTCCACCTAGTCCTCTTCTCTATGAGGCCAAGCCATCCCTCAAGAATTATTACTGGACGAACCCCGTCGCGGCGAGCTGCCTCCAATAAGCGCTTAGCTTGATCCCATACCCTGTTATCGCGCACACTATTAGCGAAGTCAAGAACTGTTTTACGCTCAACGAGGAGCGCTTTCGAGGACTCCCGGGCAAGGAGATAGTAGTCGCCTGCCTCTAGCTCCATAACCGCTACTCTAACTCCTTTCGAGCGAAGCTTCTCAACAATATCCTTGTTCTTCGCTGCTTCCCGCGAGTCAACAATTATGTCTACTGGCGTGAGTAGTTTCTCCGATACTATTGGCAATCCCTACAGCACCCCGTTGTAAGAGGCTACGGCTTCTTACCAGGAATATAAGCGCCGGGACAAGAAGGTGTAACTATTCTCCTTACCAAGACCCAGAATAAATAGAGCCGGGGCTACGTTGTCGGAAAAACTCTTGTTTGATTACTTCTCTTCGTTCTTGTTCTCGAGGCACTTCTTTATAGTGTTTCTTAGCACGTAGTGTAGTATTCCGCCGTGCTTGTAGTATTCGACCTCTACCCAGTTATCGAGCCTCGCTATTACATTGAACTCTATCTTTGTGCCATCGGGTCTCCGGGCTATGACGTGTAGCTTCTTGTGGGGCTCGAGCCCCTCGCTTATGCCTATGATGTCGTATACCTCGTCTCCTCGTAGACCGAGGGTTTTCGCGTTCTGGCCCGGCATGAACTGTAGCGGGAGAATACCCATGCCTACTAGGTTGCTTCTATGGATTCTCTCAAAGCTCTCGGCTATTACTGCCCTGACACCGAGGAGATAGGGGCCTTTGGCTGCCCAGTCTCTACTGCTCCCAGCACCGTATCGTTTCCCGGCTATGACTATTAGTGGGATTCCTTGTTCCTTGTACCTCATCGCCGCCTCGTAGACCGTCATTACCTCCCCAGTTGGCCAGTATATGGTATAACCTCCCTCCCTGTCAACGAGGAGATTCCTTATCCTTGGGTTAGCGAATGTCCCACGCATCATTACCTCGTGGTTACCTCTACGTGCACCATAGGTTCCGAACTCGGAGGGCTTGACACCGTGCTCTATGAGGTACCTCCCAGCCGGGCTATCGACTGGTATGGGGCCCGCTGGCGAGATATGGTCCGTTGTTACCTTGTCTCCTAGCATCACTAGCACCCTTGCACCTATGATATCATTTGGCTTCGGCGGCTCCAGCGTAAAGCCCTCGAAGAATGGCGGCTTCTGTATGAAGGTTGACGCTGGATCCCATGCGTAGAGGTCGCCGCTTGGGGCCTCTAGTTCCTCCCACTGCTTAGTACCCTTGTATATGTCCTTGTAGATCTTCTTGTATAGCTCTGGGCTTATGTACTCTCTTATCATCTTCTTTATCTCGGCCGTGCTAGGCCATATGTCCTTGAGATAGACGGGCTCGCCATTAGGATCATAACCTATTGGTTCTTTCTCGGGGTCCCAGTCTATTGAGCCCTTGAGGGCATAGGCTACAACGAGCATTGGTGAGGCGAGGAAGTTGCCCCGTGTTAGTGGATGAGTTCTTCCTAGGAAGTTCCTGTTACCACTTAGCACCGAGACGGCGAACAAGCCTTGTTCCTTAATTGCCTTCTCAACTTGTGGTATTAGGGGACCGCTATTACCTATACAGGTCATGCACCCGAATCCAACCACGTGGAAACCTAGGGCCTCGAGGTACTGGGCAAGCCCAGACTGGCGCAGATACTCTACTACGACGCGGCTGCCAGGCGATAGGCTTGTCTTGACCCACGGTCTCCTATCCAGGCCTCTCTCAACAGCCTTCTTGGCAACGAGGCCTGCTCCTATCATGACATGGGGGTTCGAGGTATTAGTGCAGCTGGTTATCGCGGCGATAACAACTGCGCCGTGTGGAACCTCGTACTCGCTCCCATCAAATGTTAGCTTTACTCCCTTCTCTGGAATCTCAATACCCTTCCTCTCGGCGTCCTCCAAGTACTTTGAGAGGATCTCTTGGAACCTCTTCCTTGCCTCCCTTATCGATACTCTCTCATCCGGATGCGCTGGGCCAGCAATTGACGGCTCAACACTGGATAGATCAAATTCGAGCTTGATGCTATACTCTGGCTCTGTGTCCTCGTCGTAGAATAAGTGTTGCAGCTTGGTATACCATTCAACGAAGCGCACATAGTCAGGGTCTCTGCCGGTAAGCCTTAGGAACGCGAGTGTTTCCTCGTCAACAGGGAAGAACCCTGTCGTGCTCCCGTACTCGGGGGCCATGTTGGCTATGGTTGCTCTATCGAAGGCTAGGAAGTATTTGAGCCCAGGGCCATAGAATTCCACGAACTTGCCAACGGTATCAGCCTTCCTTCTAAGAAACTCTGTTATAGCAAGGACTATATCAGTAGGAGTCACACCCTCCCTTGGTTCGCCGATGAGCTTTACGCCTATTACCTCTGGTAGGATCATGTAGTATGGCTGTCCCAGCATTACTGCCTCTACTTCAATACCGCCAGCTCCCCAGCCAAGAACCCCTATGCCATTAATCATAGTGGTGTGCGAGTCCGCGCCAATAACGCTATCAGGGTAAGCTACTCTCTCACCGTTCCTCTCCGATAACATGACTACCTTTGCTAGGTACTCCATGTTTATCTGGTGTATAATGCCCTTACCCGGGGGAACAACCTTTAGGTTAGCGAAGGCTTGCTGAGCCCACTTGAGGACACGGTATCTCTCCCGGTAGCGCTTGAACTCGAGCTCCATGTTCTTGTACAGCGCATAGGATGTGCCAAAGTAGTCAACACTTATGCTGTGATCGATTATTAGGTGAGCGGGTATATGTGTATCAATTATGCGTGGGCTGCACCCAAACTCTGCCGCTACATCCCTCATAGCGGCTAGGTCCACTACTGCAGGTACACCAGTATAGTCTTGGAGTATCGCACGAGAAGGCATGAACGGGATTACCTTTGTCCCTGCGCCGCTAGGCCAAGACGCTACTGCCCTTACATCCTCCTCGGTTACTGTTTTTCCATCAAAGTTTCTAAGGACATTCTCTAATAGCACTCTTATGGTGTAGGGGAGCCTATCTATCTTAGTGAGTCCTAGCTCCTCGAGGCGGCCGAGGCGATAAACAGCGACCCTACCAAGAGGCGAGTCAAGAAGCTCCCTAGCGTTAAAAGGGCTAGACAACCTCGCGTTACACCTCAGAATCCCTTTCAAGTACTTTTGAGTATCAACGGGGTTTATCAAACTAGTTGCGTTGAAACGTACAAATGGTCTACCCGTAGGCCGGGTAAAAACACTATTAATCTATCAACCTAGCTTGATATGCTTGGAGAAAAGAAGGGTGACCCCGTTTTGGCCGAGTACGATTCGGTTACGGATTTTGAGCCGCGTTTCTCGAAGGTTAAGCCACCCGAGGAAGGCGAGCGAATAAAGGTGGTCAATGGCAGGCTAGTAGTCCCCGATAAACCAATCGTAGCCTACATAGAGGGAGACGGGATAGGCCCCGAGATAGTGACAGCTGCGCGCAAAGTAATTGACGCAGCTGTTGAGAAGGCCTACGGCGGAAAGAGGAAGATAGTTTGGTGGGAGCTCTACGCAGGACACAAGGCAATGAAGATCTATGGCGAGCTCTTGCCGGAGGATACGCTTAACGGTATAAGGTACACACTCGTGGCTCTCAAAGGGCCCCTAGAGACACCAGTTGGTGGTGGCTACCGTAGCCTCAACGTCGCTATAAGGAAGGCACTAGACCTATACGCCAACATTAGACCAGTATTCTACTTCGGTCAACCAGCTCCCCATTGCTACGCTGAGCACGACAACTTCGTAATATTTAGGGAGAACACTGAGGACCTATACGCCGGAATAGAGTGGCCAGCCGATAGCCCAGAGGCCAAGAAGCTACGCGAGTTCCTGAAAAAAGAGTTCGGCATAGAGCTACGCGAGGACGCAGGCATAGGTATTAAGCCGATATCGAGGTTCGCTACCCAGAGACTCATGAGAAAAGCCCTCAGATGGGCTATAGACAACAAGAATAGAATAGTAACGATAATGCATAAGGGCAATATAATGAAGTACACCGAGGGCGCGTTCCGGCAGTGGGCATACGAGGTCGCTACAACAGAGTTCCGCGACTACGTTGTCACAGAGGATGAGCTATACAGCAAGTATGGTGGAAAACTACCCGAGGGCAAGATACTGGTAAATGATAGGATAGCCGATAACATGCTTCAACAGATAATAACGAGACCCTGGGACTACGAAGTAATAGTAGCACCGAACGTGAACGGCGACTACATAAGCGACGAGGCGAACGCCCTAGTCGGGGGCATAGGAATGGCAGCAGGAATGAACGCTGGAGACTACATGGCAGTAGCAGAGCCAGTACACGGCACAGCACCAAAATACGCTGGCAAAGACCTAGCTAACCCAACAGCAGAGATCCTAAGCGGCACACTACTAATCAAACACATACTTGGATGGAGAGAAGCAGCAAACCTAATAATAGAGGCCATAAAGCGCGCAATAAAGGAGAAGAAAGTAACACAAGACTTGGCAAGACACATGCCCGGAGTAAAACCACTCAAGACAAGCGAGTACACACAGGTATTGATAAACTATATAAAAGAAGCATAATCCACTCACCAAAAACCTTTTACTAATAAAGCCCCGCGGACAGCGCTTCACTTCTTTTAAAATCCTTCTTAAGCCTGGCTCGTCTCCCCAAAAGGATGAAGGGATATCAGCGATTTTTATGAGAAAACAAATTAACTAACTAAGAAAAATAAAAAATAATGCGAGAAAGTCTGTTTAGCTTTATCTCTTGCAGCGCTCCTCTAGGGGCTTATAGACAAGGCCCTTGGGACCGTCGTAGTCCTCTTTAGGCCTTATTATCTTATTGTTACTCACTTGCTCTATGTAGTGTGCTGTCCACCCGACAACCCTGCCTATTGCGAAGATTGGTGTATAGAACTCCTTTGGTATCTTGAGCAGATAGTACAGCGCACCGGTATAGAGGTCTATGTTGCTCGGTATCCTCTTTAGCTCCCACATGGTCTTCTCTAGCTCGTTTATCATGTCAAGGAACTTCCTGGCCTCTGCACTGGTCTCCGCTAGTTTCTCAAGCCACTCACGTAGCACATCTGTCCGCGGGTCATGCAGCTTATAAACGCGGTGACCGAAGCCCATTATCTTCTCGTGGCGCTTAAGCTTCTGCTCAACATACCACCTAACGTTCTCCGGCGAGCCTATCTCCAGCATCATCTCTATTGCTTTCTGGTTAGCGCCACCATGCAGTGGGCCTTTGAGCGCACCTATAGCACCCGCTATTGCCGAATACATATCGCTCAGTGTTGAGGCTATAACTCTCGTAGTGAACGTCGACGCGTTGAAGCCGTGATCCATGTAGAGGACAAGGCTTGACTCGAAAGCCCTAGCCTCGGTATCAGTAGGCATATCCCCGCCACGTATCATCCGTAGAACATCCTTTGCATGGTTAAGCGACCTATCCGGCTCAACCACGCGCCCATAGCGGGAGAGGAACCACCCATTTATAAATAGGAGCGGGAGCTTAGCTATTATCCTAATAGCTCTTTCATATAGCTTATCTATGCTCAAATCCCCGGCATCCGGGTCATACATGCCGAGGAGGAGTAAACCATACGAGCCATAGAACATCGGGTGAGCAAAGGGCGGGATCTGCTTAAGCGCATCTATTACCTTAACGGGTATCCATCTCTCAGAGTTAAGCTTCTTACTAAACTCTCTAAGCTCATCCTCGCACGGCAGCCTACCGAAGAGAATCAGATAAGCAGCTTCCTCGAAGGTTGCATGCTTGCCTAGGTCGTCTATCCTATATCCACGTATTATGGTTATTTGGCCCTTCGGGTCAACATAGGATATCTTGGTAGTATCCACTATAACATTAGCACAGCCCTTAGGAATGCGTATATACTGGGGCTCGGCTCTCTTCTCCTCCTTTTTTAACTCGGGCTTTTGCTCCACCATTCGGTACCGCCCACTCTAAGACCTCCGTGTAGTATTGGTGTTGCTTCCTCTTAATTAGTGTTTGTATCCCACTATAATTAAACTATTATCAGGAAAGATTTGAACAAAACAATTATAACAATAATAACCGCTAAGAAGCAGGGAAATTCATCACAATTTAGAGAGAAGAGGTGATGGGCCCGCCGGGATTCGAACCCGGGACCACGGGGTCCCGAGTCGGGCTCAGCCCGCGCCACGCGCGGTGCTGAGTACCCCGCATCCTACCAAGCTAGACGACGGGCCCACTCAGCCATGTATGTTTGTATGTGTAGATCCCCTGCCTAGGGTTTTTCTCTCTTATCTCCGCGTGAGTACCGTGGATGAAGGTTTGCCTGGATTAGCTAGAGCGGTATAACGCTATTGGTATGGGGCAGTATGCTTATAGAGGCTTGTGTACTGTCGCGGTGGTGGGGGGTTCTCAGGAGATGCCGGTGGAGCTTAGGAGCGAGGACGAGTTCCTAAAGGTGCTAGAGCGGGCTTCGGAGTGCAGAGTTAAGCTGGGCTATAGGCGGGTTGAGACGGAGGAGGGTCGTAGGAGGATACGTGTATTGAAGGTTAAGGCGAGGACTCCTCGTTATCTATACACCTTAGTCTTTGAGAATGTTGACAAGGGTATAGAGTTTGTTAAAGGTATAAGGGATAGGTGCGGTAACCTAGTTGTTCTTGACAAGGAGGTTGAGGAGCGGCTAGGCTAGCTGCGCTCTCAGGGCTCTATTACGGGGATTTTTACGTCGCGGAGAGTTAAACATAACCTGGTTCTCATTATATATGTATTACTGGGACCCCTGGTGGTCCTAGCACGGATGATTGTTCTCAACGATAATGCTGGCTCTATTGGGTTGTTGAATGAGTGGGGATGGAGTCTCTACATAGAAGCTAGGGGGCGCCGGATACTATTTGACGCAGATACTTCCCCGACGGTTATTGATAGGAATTCTAGTATCCTGGGTATTGATCTCGGTGAGCTGGACTTCGCCGTCCTGAGCCATCATCATGGAGACCATTATGGCGGGTTTAGCGCTGTCGCCGCGAGGCACCCAGGGCTACGAGTCTATGTGCCTCCGGGCGATCTTAGCTGGGCCCGTGGACTCCCACTCGACTTAGTCGTAGCTGAGGAGCCTCTAGAGGTTGTGCCCGGGTTCTGGCTGAGTGGGCCCCTTGAGGCGTGGAGTGGTTTCTATGAGCAAGCGCTGGGTTTCGAGATGGCTGGCTGGCTAATTGTGGTTGTTGGGTGTAGTCATCCCGGCGTTGATCGCCTAACTCAGCGCTTGCACGAGATAACCGGGTTACCAGTGCTGCTAGTCATAGGCGGGTTCCATGAGCCCTCTCCTAGGCAGCTCGATAACTTGGCTAGGATAGCTAGGTATATTTGCCCGATGCACTGTAGTGGCTGGCAAGCTAAGAGATACGTTGCAAAGAACTACCCCGACAAGTACTGCGAGGCAAAGACGGGGACACGGATAACAATAACCAGGAGTCTATCAGTAGTAACTGAGCATTTCCCCTACTAGTGTTGCTTTTTCTCTATTTTCTCTTAAGAGTGCTCTTGCTTCTTCAATAGCGGCCTTAACAGCCCTGCATTCGTCTCTGAATTTCTCGTCACATAGTCTGCTTTAGTGTATATCTTATTGCTTGTAGAGCTTCCTCGGCTGGTAATAAGTTTCTGTCTAGATAGTTTCGACAAATATCTGCAAGTATCGGGTCTGCTCTCTGTAGAGCCTTGTATACTACTTGCTTAGCCCAGGGTCCTTTGTAGCCATTGCTGAGGAGCACTAGCTTCGTTACCTCGCCAGCGAGAATAGGATAATAGGGATGGATTCTTTTCAGCGAACTTCACGACTGTTCTCGAGAGGCGCTTAAGTGCTTGTCTTATTGCCTCCTCTGGAGAGGGCGCGGGGAGCAGTGTATGAAGCTTCTCGCCTAATACAAATACGCTGTTTTGCTCGAAGTCCTCCCTGTACAGTGTTAGGAACTTGTAGTCGCAGAGCGCTGAGTGGTTCTCTATCTCACTTCTAAGACACCATGCTAGGTTGATACCTCTTCTCGGCTCCTCGATACTACAGATGCGTAGCGCTGACTCGGTAGTGCTTCCTAGCACATGGTTTATCCAAGTAATATCGCCTTTGCATGCGTCGTCAACTATATAGAATGAGTCTATGTCGCTTATATCGCTGTCATAGTCGCCTCTAACTATTGAGCCGTAGAGAACGAGTTCTACGAGACATCTCCAACAATGTGCTCTCTACTCCCTTACGAACATTACTTACTAAACACTCTAGGCTAGACATCTAAAACAGCCCTACTCTTCCCGGTGTGACAGCCGGTGTTCACTCAATAATATTCCTTTGATTCACGATAAAAACACTTTTAGTTAAAAATGAGGCACAGCGTATAGCTAGAAGCCGATGGCGTGTTTTGTAACAACTAGAATGTCGTGAGACCAATACCGGGAGACTTGTTGAGAACAATGTACGTGACTTCTTATAAGAGAAAGGCCCGCAGGTGTGGAGCCGCCGCCGGGATTTGAACCCGGGACCTCCGCCTTACCAGGGCGGCGCTCCAACCAGGCTGAGCTACGGCGGCGCCCCGTGAGGATTGTAGTCCGTTTTAGTCCTGGTTAGTAAGCTTTACTCGAAGCAGTCTCATATACTGCTCTATTTATGGCTACTAGGTGTTATTTTCCTCTTGTTACTAGCATTATTGCTATTGTGGCTATTATGGCTGCTACTACGTGTCTTTTTCCTGGCTTCTCCTCTGTAGTGTGCTTCATTATCGCTGTGAAGGCGACTGTGTGTAGTGGGAATAGGCCTATTAGGACTACTGCGTTAGCTACGTCTAGCTCTGTTAGTGAGTAATAGCGGCTTAGCTGTGCTAGCGCGACGCTCATCGCCGCCGCTATCATGTATCCATGTTCTCTGCTTAGGCGTAGAAGATTACTGTGCTGCTTCTTAGCGATAACTAGGAGTGCTGCAAAGGGCAGCGCGACTGTATAGGATATTGCCGTGCCTGTTACTGGGTCTCCTCCGTGGTATGCAGCGTATCTCACCATTATTGTTGCAGTTGCAAAGACGAGGCTCGCTGAGAGCGCTGCTACTACTCCTAGGAGGTGATGCTCGCCGTGAAAGGATTTTCCGCTTGGCCTTGTGGATGCTATGTAGACTGCTATGCTTGCCAGCACTACTCCTAGTAGTTGGAGATATGTTAGCTTCTCGCCGAGGAGAGGCCAGGCTAGGAGGGCTGAGAGTGCTGTTACGGGGCTCGTGGCGACTGTCGCTGTTGCTGCGCCTAGATTCGCTACAGCTATATAGAAGAGGAGCCTGCCAGCAACGAAGTTTAGTAGCCCTGCGATAATATATGCTGTTAGAGCACTTAGCCCCATAGCTAGGGATCCTATAGCTGGTACTGTTAGCCAGAGTATTGGCGTGCCTACCAAGAGGCTTATCAACAGATTCATATAGGGAGAGAGGCGCCGAGATGCTGCTCGAACAAGGCTATCACTTAGACCAAATAATAAGCCTGCACCGAAAGCCGCTAGGTATCCTGTCTCGCTCACGGCTTTTCTTTTCCCTTGTGCCTAGGCCTTGGCGGGTCCCGGGGTGTAAGATTTCTTGCTCGAAACAATATAGCGCCAGGTATGGGGCCCTGGGCCCAGCGTCGCAGGGAAGCAAGAAGCCTATGGGTGCACCTTAATGAGCACTATTGTTGACCTCGAGGCTCTCTCCGAGAAGCTCGGTTACCCGGTGGAGATTGCATCGGAGGGCTCTGTGAGGCTAATCGTGCCCAGTATGGAGAGGTATAGGCGGAGAGACGGTGTATATGAGCCTGCATGGGCCCCTGTATTCTATAACCCGCGCATGGCGCTTAACCGTGACATATCCGTGTTGTTCCTATCAGCTTATTCCGAGCTACGCGGACTCAACGAGCTAGTCGTCTTTGAGCCCCTGACGGGGAGCGGGGTTAGGGCTGTTCGCTACGCTGCCGAGACTGGGGCATACGTTTATACAGCTGATATTAGCCCTGCTGCTGCAAGACTTGCTGCGCTCAATGCTCAGATAAACCGTGTCGGGGAACTGGTTAGGGTAGAGGTCGCTGACGCTAACGAGGCCATGCACCGCCTGGCGAGGCGCGGTATAAGACCAACGCTGATAGATATAGATCCCTTCGGCTCACCGCTACCATTCCTTGATTCAGCTATAGAGTCTCTTAGCGTAGGAGGGGTACTGGCCATCACTGCTACCGATACTGCGCCCCTGGCTGGTACTCATCCACGTGCACTTAGGCGCAAATACGATGTTATCCCGGGAAGAACTGCTTGGGAGAAAGAGCAAGCCGTGAGAATACTTGCTGGCTACATTATTAGGAGAGCTGCAGCACACGAGTACGGCGCTAAAATACTATTGGCCTATTATAGCGACTATTATGTAAGGGTCTATGCCGAGCTACGAAGAGGAGCACGGAGAGCCGACGAGGCTCTTGAGCAGTTAAGCTATGGCATCTACTGCCCTATTTGTAACTTCACAGGGTACATCAATTACCCCGGGCCTCGTTGCCCCCACTGCGGGGCGAGACCAATAATAGTTGGCCCACTGCATAGGGGCAAGCTGTGCGACGAAGAACTAGTTGAGGCCATGGAGAAGAGAATAGATAGAATGAAGCTAGCTGAGAGCAAGCGTGCTAGGAAGCTGCTAAGCCAATTACGCAGTGAATGCAGTATAGAGAAACCCTATTATCGCCTTGACAAGATATGTAGCATGCTTCATTTAAGCATGCCGAGAGTAGAGGAGGTTGTCAGGGAGCTAAACCAGCTTGGCTACAGAGCGGCGCGTACACACTTTGACCCTAGAGGATTTAGGACTAATGCTCCCCACATTATCACAATAGACACTGTATATCAATTAGCATCGAGGAGAATGATGACTATAAGGAGCTGAACTTTTCTCCTCGACTGAGAGGAGTTATGGCTTACTACTCAGCCATTAGCTGTCTTATGGTTCTTATCTTGCTATTAATCCATGATGCAAGAATGGGGCATGTAGAGGGATCGTAGAAGCCTCCATTATGGCACTTGTCTAGGTTCCTGCACGTAAAGCACGGGATCTCGATAGCGTTACCTATCTTTATACTTATTTTTGGTTTTTTCTTAACCTGCTTCGCTAGGAAGAGCTTGTATGTTCTCCTACCGTTATGCACTGTTGGCTCTCTAACAATAAGACCCTTCTTAAGAAGACGAAGTGCTAAGCGCGAGCCTTCACGGCTATCGAGGCCTAGCATTTTCCACAGCTCGTGTTGATATACTCCCTCGTCTCCTCTTTCTCGGATAAGTTGTAGGGCTTTATTCTCTAGCTCTTCGAGACCGCTTCTGCGCGTACCGATAGACGAGTCTATCATGGCTGACAAGGCCTATTCTTCCCTCATATCCTGGCTTCTCTTCATTCATATATGGTCAGTGGATGAGGGATTACGTGTCATCTTAGTATAGTTTTGCGTAACCCAGTCTCTATTACTGTATCTTAGCCTGCCTATATCTCTATCTAGTACCGGGAATGAATAAGTTTAAGTTGCTGGGATAACTCTGGGCAGGAGAATATAAAGCAAGTAATGTTACTTACAAAATACCGCGTGATTAGTAAAAATCATGACTATTAGAGGCGGACCTCAATGTAGAAGTTGTCTACTATGTCTCGGTACCGATTCCTTATTGTTGCATCCGTTACACCTATTGCGCGTGCAACTGCTAGCTGGTTCCGCTTCTGGTCAAGCAGTATTGAGGCGAGATATATTGAGGCAGCCGCGAGCGCCTCGGGCGGCTTGCCTTGCGCGAGCCCTGTTCTTACAAGCATCGTTGAGAACCTCATTGCCAGGGCTTCTACCTCGCCGCTGAGGCTGAGCTTAGAAGCTATACGGGATATGAACATTTGAGGCTTGGGAGGTGCTGCTGGGCGTACTTTTAGCTTTGTTACTATCCTCCTATAGGCTCTCCACACGTCTTGCTCGCTTATGCCTAGTACCTCTGCGGCATCCCTCATGGTTAATGGATGGCGCTCTATCCTTGCCGCTATGACTGCCGCTGCTGCTATGTATTCTTGTAGGTTATTCTTCCTAAGAATGTTCATTGAGTAGAGTTGCCTGATTAGCTTGGCCATTGTCTCTGCTACCCTGCTTGGTAATCTAAGCTTACTAGCTGCTCGGTTTGCTTCCTGGAGTATACTGATTAGCTTCTTTTGCCCATGTGTACGAAGGCTTGCTTGTAGCGCGACGAGTTTCCTTGCACGTAGCTCTGTTCTTTTCGCATAGATGTAGGTTGTTAGGCCGTGGTCGTGTATTCTCTCTGTTAGCGGCGCGCCAACCCTGCTGCGCCTTGTGCGGTCTTCCTCGTTGAAGCTTCTCCACTCGGGGCCTAGGTCTATTGGTGCCTCTTCTATGACGTATCCGCATCTGCTGCATACAAGTCTTCCATCGGGCTGTCTATGAGCGTATAGTCTTAAGGGTGCACCGCAATTGGGGCAATACTCTGGAAGGGGGCTCATCTTTTCGCGCCTCTACCTCTTCTCTCTCGGCGAGCCCGCCCCCTTCTTGGCCGAGGCTGGCCCTGGGCCTTGGTTTCGCGTGGCGTCTTCCCTCGTCCTGGTTTGCGTTCTCGTGTAGGCCTCTTGGCCTTTCTTTGTCTCCTCCTGGGTGGGCGTGGGATCTTGTAGTATAGGGTTTCTCCCTCGTAGACCTTGATCTCCTTGTTAGCTGGCTTTACTACGGCGTAGGGGTTCTTCACTGGGCCTATTATGTCTAGGAGTGTACCTATTTTCTTCAAGTCTCGGTCATAGACTGGGACGTTGAGGGGTGGTAGTTTCTCGGCTTCCTCTTTCTCCAGCCTTGCTACTATATAGCCGTTTCTCGTCATGTGCAGCACGGTTCCTAGTCGCTTCAAGCTGTACTACCCTCGAGGGTGGAGGGGGCGGGCCCCCCTTCTTAATCCTTGTATGCTGTAGTATAGTTGATACACTCTATCTCGCGTGCTTAAAAGAGGAGGGGCTCTTAGTACCCTGTCTTGTGGAGGGATAAGTGGTATTGGTTAGAGCTGCTATTATTGGCTGTGGTGCTGCTGGCCTTGTTTTAGCCTCTGCCTTGGCCGTTAGAGGATTTGTTGCTACGCTGTTTTGTCTCCGGGACGAGGATGTTGTGTCAATAATACGTAATGATGGCGTGATAAGGGTTCATGGGCCTGGTGAATCGTCTGTAAAGGTTTCCGCTGCTCATGTGTCTTTTCTGAGGAAGGGCTATGACATAGTAGTATATGCTACTAGGCTTAGCTCTCTAAGAGGGCTCGTTGATGCTGTGTACAAGAAACTACCCAATAGTATCCATGTATTTATCCAGCCAAGTATTGATGTACTAGATATTATTAATCAGCTTAATGGGGGCTGGGGCTTCATCGCCCTATACACGTGTATTCGGCGAGCAGGGATCGGTGCAGCGGAGTGGCCTGGTGAGGGTTTTGCTGAGGCCTGGGGTAGTAGCGAGCTAGTGGACTATCTCGTGGAGGGGCTCAGGGCTTTAGGACTTAGTGTCTCGCGCCAAGATAGTGTTGAGCAGCTTGCCTGGGATTACTGGGCGGCGAATCTCTCGTCTCAGCCGGTTGCAGCTATACTTGGCGTACCATTATCAAGGATTAAGAGGATTTCCTATGCTAGGAGCCTTGTCGAGCAGCTCTGGAAGGAGGCTGAGCTTGTTGCGAAGGAGTATGGTATTAAGCTTAGAGAGGGGCTACTTGAGAAACTCTTATCTATAAGGGGCTGTGTGCCCCGCATGCTACAAGACGTTGAGCAAGGGATTGCGACTGAGATAGACTATATTAATGGTGCATTGCTGAGGAGGGCTCTAGGCAAGG
>JALVKZ010000095.1 GCA_027033675.1 Pyrodictiaceae archaeon
AAGGTCGACACCGTTTTCTCTTATCGTGTCTTCAAATAAGGGCTCTATTCGTAGCAAGTTCTTCTCAATATACCAGGCTATGTCCCTATCAGATAGTATCAAGACCCCATATCACCTTCTCAACTCACAGTATTGGAGAACATTATCGCGCTTATTCTCTACACTCTCCTTTTAGTAATTCTTCCTTAGGAAAGCTTAATCATATAAGAGGAATAGGGGTTATGGGTTTCGTGTTGCGGACATAGTCTGAGTGATCAGGGCAACTCCAGGTACTTATTCCGCAACATTCTATTCTGATTATTGAGCCGTTGGATGTTTTTAGGAGAAGGGCTCCACTAGGCGCTAGTCCTAGTGCTAATCCACTTAGTTCTCCTTTCTCTGTTACGATGTGCACATTGCAGCCTCTTAGGAGGTCTCTTCTTGACGCTTCCCATAAGCAGTCCTCGGGAGTCACCAATGCTCTTCCAATCCCTTTTATTATTGCTGCATAGACCTCGCCGAGTCCTCCCCTGAAACCATAGCTCGATAATCGAGTGCCCCCAGGAGGTATGGGGTTATATACGTTAATACCTACACCGATGCGTAGCAAGTCTCTCCTATAAGTTACGAGTATTCCGCCTAATTTTCCACGTCCTATGTAGAGGTCATTCGGCCACTTTACCCGAACTATTCGCCTCGTTGATTTCGGTAGCAGCCTCTCAACTTCCTCCGCTACACAGCCCCCAACGGCAACCGGTAACCATATGGGAGGAGGACCGTGTCGGGTAACGAAGGTGAGCCATGCGCCCCCCCTAGGGCTTACCCATTTACCGCTTCGTCCTCTGCCTCTTAGTTGCTCTAGGGATATTACAACACCTGGAAGCTCTGGAGGAAGTAGTCTCATCGTTGTATCTACTTTATCGTATATCTCAATGCTCTGGGGCTCAAGTACTACTTCCAAGGCAATGACCCCGCATCCTTATATACGACAGAGGTCGAAGACAACTATCGCCAAAAGTCTAAACCTTTAAATTTGGGCAAACAGGATGGTTACTCGGCGCTTCTGGTAAGGGTGCTGACAACCGTGCCCCGCAGAGTCCTGATAGCAGCACGCGGTGAAATAGCTATTCGCGTAGCGAGGGCTGCTAGGGAGCTCGGATGGGAACCTATTACTATATACGAGGATGAAGACAAGCATAGTCCCCATGTGCGTGCTGGTGTTGAGTCCTTCCCCGTCAAGAGCTACACTGATGCCTACAGCATAATAGATGTAGCTATTAAAGCTAACGCTGACGTGATACACCCTGGTTATGGCTTCTTATCCGAGAACCCGGATTTTGCAGAAAAGGTTCTTGACCACGGGATTGGCTGGGCCGGGCCCAGTCCCAAGTCCATGAAGCTTCTGGGAGATAAGAACGCTGCCAAATCGCTGGCAGAAAAGCTAGGCATACCTACTCTTTCCTGGTGCGAAGCGAGGAGCCCCAGAGAGGCAAGACGCTGTGCCGACAGAATCGGTTACCCAGTCATACTAAAGGCCAGCCTAGCTGGCGGTGGTCGTGGAAGCAGAGTAGCCTATACACCAGAGGAGGTTGAACAAAGCTTCAAGATAGTTGAGATGGAGGCTAAGCTGGGCTTCGGCAGCCCTGGAGTAATTTTTGT
>JALVKZ010000096.1 GCA_027033675.1 Pyrodictiaceae archaeon
CCCAAACAATCTTATCCACTATAAAGGGCTTCGCGAAAACTATGCTAGAGACTGGGTTTTCGCTATGTCCTCTATAAGGGATTTCGAAGAAGCCCTAAGGATAATAGAGAAACACCTAGATTTCGCCCGGCTCGTTTATCGGAGCTTGCCCTTCGTGTTCTGGGCAGGCGTTATACCATTACTGTACATTGCCGCGTCGTTTATGCCAGGCACGGGGAAGCAGACAGCACTAGGCCTAGGTATAAGTGTTGGTCTTACACTCTGGTTCCTCTTAGAAGAGAACACGGCGTATAAGGCTCTCGAAAGACTAGACACTGTTCTAGGTAGAGAAACCAAGAGTCCAAGGCTCTACATGGTTTCTCAAATATTCTCGTGGGTCACGGGGGCAATTATTGCCTATATCTCTATGAAGCTGGGGCTTCCGGAACCTGCATGGCCTCTAGTATTCTTTGGTATGGGCATGGGCTTGTTCATGGTTGTTGACAAGGTCTTTAGAGGCACGTACGACAAAGAGATGATTATAGCATGTGCTCTGCCCCTCCTATCGCTCCCTATTATGCAGAGATCTCCGCTGCCAGGAGAGGACTTTACAGTAATGATTGTGTCCTCCTCGCTCGCACTTACAGGGCTTCTTTATCTCAGGAGGGCATTTAGGAGATGAGAGAAAACAAGAATTCTAGCGACCTAGGTAAGATATCCCATAGCCCTCTCGGAAACCCAATAAGGCTAGCCATAGCCCTTTATCTCCTACCAAGACAAGGCGCATACTTCTCCTCAATAGCGAAAGCGCTAGGCCTCTCCCATGGGAATCTACGACACCACCTAAACGTAATGCTGCAACACGGCCTCATAGAGGAGAGATACGTCATAGATAAGCGGCCAAGAAAACTCATAATACTCACCATGAAGGGAGCAAGAGAACTCAACAAGATACTCAGCGCCTTTAACACGCTAATCTCAAGTAGCCAGGGCGCGGAAACGGAGAAGCCAAGAGAGCAAGACCAGTAGTTAAGCTGCTCAAGAACAGAGACGAGCAGTCCAACCACGGACTTGGGATACATAGTTGTGATCTAGGGGTCCTTGGCTTCCGCGTGCTCCTTGGCGCGCTAGGCTTAAAGAACTAGGTGCTCAAGGTATTAAAGCCGCGGCTCAATAGTGGGGCGTGGGGCGGCTAGTATTGCCAGGTGTCCTTGAGGCTCTTGCCGAGATTTCGAAGTATATTCCGGCGGTGGAGAAGGCTGCTAGGCGTCCATCGCTTCCTACAAGGCTTATGTGGACGGGTATAGTCGTCCTACTCTATCTCATAATGACCGAGATCCCTCTCGTGGGGGTTAAGATAACGGGTGCTGCAACGTCGGCCACGCTGACCTATATGTTGCTGGGCATGAACCTGGGCACGTTGATGACCCTGGGTATAGGCCCGATAGTAACTGCTGGTATAGTGCTTGAGGTGTTGGTCGGTGGCGGCTTAATAGAGATGGATCTAACAAAGCCCCGTGATAGGAAAATATTCATGGGCGCTCAGCGCACATTGGCAATACTCTTCGCAATACTAGAGGCAGCTGCCTACGCGTTCGGTTGCCGCTTCTGGAGAGTACCTGGTGCAACACTAGGTACTTGCCCAGTAGGCCTTGATGTGAAGCTGCTAGTCATATTACAGCTAACTGTAGCAACACTGATACTCATGTGGTTCGACGAGCTAGTCCGCAATGGCTGGGGTATTGGCTCAGCGCTTAGCATGTTCATAGTAGCTAACGTCGTCAAGGGCATGTTCTGGCAACTAGCAGGCACCGTGAAGTACCGCGGCGAGTACTATGGGTGGCTAACACAGGTAATCATGCAGCACGACCCAGCCATCCTCAGACTAGGCTTACCAGATATGATCGGATTCCTTGCAACCATAGCCATAATCATGTTGTTGGCGTACTTCCAGCTAATGAGGGTATACATACCAGTCACTAGCCCGAGGTACGGCAGCATTAAGACAAGGATACCGCTGAACTTCATCTACGTAACAAACATACCTATACTCTTCGTAGCAATAACGGTGTCTGACCTACAGATACTGGCTAATATAATGGCAAGCGTTGCAGGCCCCAACAGCCTCTGGACAAAAGCGATAGCATACATGTACGCCTACATGAGTCCTCCCAGAGGATTGCTAGAGTCCATACAACACCCGCTTCACTTCCTAACATTCACTGTATCATGGCTAGCCCTAGGTCTCCTCTTCGGCTTCATCTGGGTCGAGGTAGCAGGGCTAAGCCCACGCCAGCAAGCAGAGAACATAATCAAGTCAGGTATGGAGCTACCAGGCATAAGGAGGAATATAAAGCTCCTGGAGAGAATACTAGCCCGCTACATCTATCCATTGACGGTTATAAGCTCGCTCCTAGTGACAGGCATAGCCATACTGGCAGACTTCTTCGGAGCCTACGGAAGCGGCTCGGGCCTAGTGCTGCTAGTGGGCATAATCTATAGCTTCTACGAGGCACTGGTATACGAGAGAACACTAGAGATGTACCCAGCGCTACAGAGAATACTCGGCCGCTAACCTCCTGCCTTCTTCGCCAGCTCTCTCAACAAAACCCCCATGTACTCAGACATAGTTCTTTGCCTCAACTAGCTATAGGGCGCTATCAGTGTCGCTGCATAGGAGTAGTGGATAAGCACTAGCTAAACTACTTATGCTCAGCCGCATTAGCCTAGGGCACGGGCTTGCCCCGAGGCTAGCTAAGTATGGTAGGAGTCGTGGAGGAGAGGGGTAGGGAAGATGGTGCTCCGGAACCCATTCACAACGATAATCGTTACCGGCGTACCTGGTGTAGGCAAAACCACGGTTCTTACACAGGTAAGAAGCATACTAGACTCTAAGGGTAAGAAGTACATCGTGGTTAACTTCGGCGACTACATGTTCAAGGTTGCTTCAAGCAAGGGCTGGGTTAAGCACAGGGATGAGATGAGGCACCTGCCGCTGATGAGGCAGCTAGAGCTGCAGGAGTACGCGGCGGAGGCGATAAGGCTTGACGCCGAGAAAGTGCTAGGTGAGGGCGACATACTTCTCGTAGATACTCACGCGGTTATACGTACTGATACTGGTTACTGGCCTGGGCTCCCCGAGGAGGTAGTAAAGAACCTTAGGCCGGATTCGATAGTAGTGATAGAGTCCCCGCCCGAGCTCATCGTTGCTAGGCAGAAGAGGGATCCAACAAGATACCGAGCCGACTTAGCTAGGGTAGAGGTGGTGAAGGAGCTTCTAGACATGGCTCGGCTAGCAGCGATGTCTAGTGCCGTGCTTGTCGCTGCTAGCGTCTATACTGTTGAGAACGTTGAGGGAGATCCAAGCATAGCTGCTAATAAGATTGTTAAGCTCGCGGAGAAGCTTCGCTGAGGAAACCAGGCATGGCGGTGAGTATAACGTTCTATACTTTTTACCTAGCAGTGCTAGGGTTCGTGGCCACGCTGCTCTCAGAGTACACGTTTCACACCTTTACTCGGCTTCGCCTAGTCCGGGCAAGAGCGGAGCTGGAAGCGGCTATAGCGGAGCTAAGGAGCATAACCAGGGATAAGCGGGGCCAGAGGAAGAGAAGCAAGCTAGCAGCACGAGTAAACATGATGTACGCGACAGTTAAGCGCTATACCCTTTACCGGACAATGCTTCTGCTAGGCTTCTATACAGTCGCGGTGCTCGTGAGCATTTCTAACCAGGTACTGGTACCATCGCGTTGCCCCATACCATTCATAACAGCTAGGCTCGAGACAACGGCGGGCTCAATACCTGTTACCTCCTCAGCCATTGTTCTCGCTCTCTCGTTTCTATCATCGATATTCATCGTGCGGGAGGATGTAGTAGGATTATTAATGCTTAAGATACTCCAGCGCAGACCTAGCAAAGAGTAGCGGGGATAGGCAATGCCGCGCCCGCGTCACCGGACAGGCTCGTTTAGGAAGATACATGTAAGACTACCTGGAGGAGAGACGGTAGTACACTATGAGAAGCGGCGACCAGGACCAGCCCGGTGCGCGATTTGTGGCCGGCCACTAAGCGGTGTACCGAGACTGAGACCGGTGGAGCTACGCAAGCTACCGAAAACAGCTAAGAGACCAGAGAGGCCATTCGGTGGCATGATATGTCACGAGTGCCTAGAGAAGCTGATAAAGAAGAGCGTGAGGACACAGTTAATAACAAGGCTCCAAGAGTTAAGAAAAGCACCCACAGCCGCCTAGACAACCTAGCCCCGGTACAGGGAAAGTCCTTTGTATTTGTGCCCATATGGTGCTTTGTAAGCCCTCTAGGACTCAAGGTTTTTGACTAGAAGCCTGACGTGCTAGGCCCTTGCTAGGCCCCTCGTCTCCACTAACTAGCTGAGTTGTCTCCGTAACGTCTTGGCAAGGATGCCTGGCTAGGCTCAGACTGCTTGCTCGTCAAAAAGGTGTGAATGTATTGGCTCTATTCGCTAAACATGGCTGCGGGGACAAGAAGGGCCCCACAATAGCCTTTAGCGGGCCACCAGGCGGTGGTAAGACTACTTACGCTAAGAGGCTTGCCGAGGAGCTTGGCCTAGAGTATTACTCGGCAGGCTCTATTTTCCGCGAGTATGCTCGCGAGAGAGGCGTTAGCCTCGAGGAGCTGAACAGACTTGCCGAGAAAGACCCTAGCATTGATTACGAGATAGATTCGCATACCTATCGACTAGGGTGTAAAGGAAACGTCGTCCTCGAGGGCCACCTAGTTGCCTGGGTGGTTTCCTCGGTAGCCGATGTGAAGATCTACATCACCGCCCCCCTAGAGATAAGGGTTGAGCGAATAGCTAGGCGCGAGGCTAGGAGCAGGAGCGAGGTTTTCCGCGAAACAGTAGCGCGGGAGTACCTCCACCGCCACCGCTTCCTAAAGCTCTACGGAATAGACATTGCTAACCTACAGATATTCAACCTGATACTAGACACAGGTTACCTGAGCCCCGACGAGGCCTACACCATAGTAAGGAACTTTGTCTGCTCCACATTGTCTCGCAAAGGCTTCAAGCCAAGAGGCTGCAGTGAAGAGAAACAAAGGTAACGCTTAAAGGATTCACTTGCAGAGCCTAGCGCGGGAGGGTTGAGAGATGCCCGCGGTAGAGGTTGGCAGGCTCTGTGTAAAGACACGTGGCCGAGAAGCTGGCAGGAAATGCGTAATAGTAGAGATAATAGATGACAACTTCGTCGTCATAACTGGGCCAAAGGACGTCTCCGGAGTAAAGAGGAGAAGAGCAAACATTAACCACATAGAACTCTTACCCGAGAAGATAAACATCGAGCCAGGCGCAAGCGACGACGAGGTAAGAAAGGCCCTAGAGGAAGCAGGGCTACTAGACTTCATGAAGGAACGGGTAAGAGTAGAGCTAAAACCAGGCCTACTCTAACCAGTCAATTCTATAGCGGATAGCGAACAAGAGCACTGGTGACCCATTCCGGGCTCTTTTCCGGAGCACCCTTCCTGTAGAACTAGCCCTCTCCTCTGTGGCCCAGGGGCTGGTTAGAAGGGGGTTTAGCTAGTGGTCCCTGCTTCATTGCTCGGTTATTTCTATTAGTTTTGCTCTCTTCCTATAGTATTCTAACATCTCTTTTGGTACAACGTGTATCTCAAAGGGATCCTTTATACCATGGCTCCAGAGGGCCGCCAGTACTTCTCCGGGAGGCTTGTCTGTTACCACTAGGATATCTATGTCGCTTGAGAGCAAGTGCCTCCCTTCTGCTACGCTGCCAAACAAGTAGACCTTGGCGTCCCTGTCTAGCTGTCTGATCACCCTGGCTATCAATGCAAGGTACTTGTCCAGCTCTCTATGGATTCTTGCTCTACGCTTGGCTTCCTCTACAAGCAGTTTCTCTGACAATGCGTATCACCTCCTCAACGGTCTCCCTTAGTCTCTGGACCTCTTCTGCAGTGTATTCTCTAGGCACGTACCTCGAGGAGATGTAGGCGTCCTCTAGGGCACCCAGCTCAACACTAAACCTGGTTAGGAGCTTCCTCGGCTCTTCTCTACCGCTGGCTTCGCTTATGAGCTCTAGTAGCCTCCTAACACTATGAATCCTGGGATAATCTAGTCCCAGCTCTAAGAGACAAGCTTTGAGAAACAATTGGAGAGACTGCTCAAGGCTAAAAGCAGCTAGATCATAGAATCCCTTACTGATCTGCATTAGTGCTGTCTCGTAGAACCTCCTAGACCTCTCAAGTAGTAGCTCGTGTTCCTCCCTCTTTGTCACAACGTATCCACCGTCCCGTCTACGCTCCACTTGTACAGTATCTTTATGCAAGGTGTTCTCTATTAGTCTCTCACCCAGCCTCGTCCCCTAGGCAGCACAGCTATTGCTCCTCTGCTTGCTCGGCACCAGCTAGCCCTATTGTCTAGCACCTGGTTCTCCTGGGACGCACTTCTTGTAAAGCTCTTTAGGTTCTACCCGGTGTACCACGTATCTTGCAAGAGGGGTGCTGCCCCTAGGCGCTTGGCTAGGGAGCATTGCTGAGCGGTGAATGGTTGGATGAGTCTCGAGCTTGCTAGGAAGGGTATAGAGTTCGTTAAGGGCCTAGACGAGTTCGCTGGGCTTAGCAGGAAGTGGCTTATCAAGATAGAGGATGAGCCCACTAGCCCAGAGTATGGTACTCCTCCCTGGGAGAGGCCCATTGAGCAGCACATAAGGATGGGTGTTATTGCTCTCGATAAGCCGCCGGGTCCTACGAGCCACGAGGTAGTTGCGTGGATTAAGAGGATGTTCGGGCTGAACAAGGCTGGTCACGGTGGTACACTCGACCCTAAGGTTACTGGTGTTCTCCCAGTAGCTCTCGAGGAGGCTACTAAGATTATTGGCCTCGTAGTGCATACTGGCAAGGAGTATGTCTGCGTTATGCAGCTCCATAGCCCGGTGCCGGAGCGGGAGCTGCGTAAAGCAATACAGTTGTTCATTGGCGAGATTTATCAGCGCCCGCCTCTGCGGAGTAGTGTTAAGAGGAGTCTCCGCACCAAGAAGATCTACGATATCGAGCTACTAGAGTACACTGGGCAATACGCCTTAATGAGGATTGAGTGCGAAGCAGGCACCTATATGAGGAAGCTGTGCCACGATATAGGACTAGTACTAGGCGTCGGTGCCCACATGAGGGAGCTGCGGAGGACGAGGAGCGGGCCCTTCCGTGAATCAAAGGGGCTTGTGAGGCTTCAGGAGCTAAGCGAGGCGCTTTACCGCTGGCGCACAGAGGGCAAGGACGACTGGCTGAGGAAATGCATCCTTCCAGCAGAGTATGCTGTGAGCCACCTAGCCAAGATAATCATACGCGACACTGCCGTAGACGCCATTGCTCATGGAGCTGATCTCGCTGTCCCAGGCATAGTCATGCTACACGAGGGTATAAAGCCCGGGGACATGGTGGCGTTGTTTACCCTCAAGGGCGAGCTAGTAGCGATAGGAGTTGCGAAGATGAGTAGCGAGGAGATAATGAAGGCTAGGAGAGGCATAGCAGTGCGGATGCGCCGAGTCGTAATGAAGCCTGGGGTCTATCCACGAGCATGGAAGCGCAAGGAACAGGGCGGAGAAAGCAAAGCTGAGAAGAAGTAGCGCAGCTGCCCTCTCCATTACTCTATTTCCTCCGTGAAGGGTTGGTGACGCGTTGTCTCACTATTTTAGGCCGGGGCGGCGAAGAGGCCCCCGGATGCTGATAAGCGATGCTCTACGAGGTGTTACTGTAGAGTTCTACGTCACGGGCGATGTCTTCTCGCCCCGGGGAATTGATGAGGGTACTAGGCTCCTAGTGGAGAACGCCCTTGTCCCAGAGAAGGGTGTGGTCCTCGACCTAGGCTGCGGCTATGGCGTGATAGGCATTACTCTTGCTAAGGCTTATCCCGGTCTCCGCGTAGTCATGGTTGATGTCAACCCTAGGGCTGTTGGGCTAGCTAAGATGAATGCCAAGCTAAACCGGGTAGAGGACCGCGTAACGGTGCTGCTAGGCGACCTCTATGAGCCCGTGAAGGGAATGGTCTTTGATACCATTCTATCAAATCCGCCGCTAGCAGCCGGCCTCGAGACAACTGAGAGGCTGATACGGGGCGCACCACGCCATCTGCGTAGTGGTGGAAGCCTCCAATTAGTAATGAGGAAGGGAGCATCGAAGGCCCTTGGGGTGATGAGAGAGGTTTTTCCCGAAGCCCGCGTCCTCCTAAGGAAAAAAGGCTACACGATACTCTATGCGGAGAAGCACTAATGGGGAGAACCCCCTACCTGCCCTGGATGGGTGCAGTTCTTGATACAGGTTGGCGTGGCTGCTTACTCGGGCAACCCCGAACCAGAGCTGGTAAAGCGCTGCGAGGCCTTCGTTGACGAGTTAGTGAAGAGATGTGGTAGGGGTAGGCTAGTACTCCTCCTCGGAGGCTACTGGGGCCTTATGCGCTGCGTGGTTGATCATGCCCTGAGACACGGTGTCCTCGTGGCGTTGTTCCCGCCCCTTGACCGAGAGGACGTAGGCTACCCCGAGGGGGTAATTGTTATCCGTACCTCTTCGGGGCCCCGGCTCCGCAGCATCTACCTTGTCAAGAGCAGCGATGTCCTCGTAGCTCTCGGCGGCGGGGCTGGTACGTTGCAGGAGATAGTAACCGCCTATACCGAAGCTAAGCCAGTATACGTGCTAGCGGGAACTGGTCTAGCCACCGATAAGGCAAAGGAGTGCATTGAGCCCTATATCGATGAGAGGAGAACGGTTCCAATAACCTTTGTTGAGGACTCTGTGCACCTTGCTCGCTTAGCTTGTGTTGAGGCAAAGATGGCTGCTAGTAGACGGCTACCACCCCAGCACGGCTAGTAGTTGCTGGGCCCTCCCTAGTGCCCTTGCTATAATGGGGTCGCTTGAGCCTTGCCAAGCCTCGATGAATTCTACTAGTTCTCTCCGAGCCTCGGCTAGTAGTCTCTCCTCATGCTTCTTATCAAGAGGTTTCTCTGCTTGGAGCTTCGGTCCTCCCTCCATGAAGCCCTCTGGGAAGTACCAGTCCCTGAACCAGCGGAACCCCCTAGCGAATAGCTCATAGCCTAGACGAGTAGCCGGGGCAGGCACGCCTAGTTCTAGGGCGCGCATAGTCTCCTCGTCGTAGAGGTACTCTATGAATAGTCTCTCTCCAGGCCCAAGGCTCCCCGAGACCGCGTCGAGGACGAGCGCCTCTAACTGGCTACCCGGGAACACGAGGGAGTCCTTGCCGAGGCGCAGTTCACGTCTTGCTCCGAAAACCTCTATCCATGCTCTATAGAACTCCCCGCGGCCAAGGAACACGAGGAGGTAGAGAACCGTCTCCTCGTCACCGTCCCTAACGACTAAGCGTAGCTGGATAGTCTCCCTTATGCCTCCGCGCCCAAGTCTCTCAAGAGATAAGCGATGCTCTCCAAGCCTTAGCCCATCCAGCCTTGAGACTAGTGCCCCAAGATCCACTTCGCGTCCTCCTCGTAGCTATAAGATGAGGTAGTGGCTCTTCTTCTTATTACGTGGCGTTGTTGTGTTTTGCATTGTTTCTCTTTACCTGGTTTTGGTTATTCTATTGGTTTTTATGAAGCATATGCAAGGAATATATAAATTATGGTGAAATTTTCTAAACTGGTCAAAATATAAATAGTTTTCAATGCTTCCCTAACATCACATGGTGAAAGAGCCTTGGCGAAAGGCCTCGCAATAATAATGTTCACGGGTCAAGCCGAGTACTTCATACCCCTAGCAGTCCTAACCCAGACGGCAGCAAACTTCGGCATCCCAGTGAGGATATTCGTTACCGGGTTCGCGCTACCCTACTTCACGAAGAATAAACCAGAGCCCAGGTTCTCCAAGGAGTTCGAGGACATGGTCCCCAAGCTCGAGGAGGGCATGAAGAAGCTCAATATGCCCTCCTGGTACGACATAGTAAAGGAGGCTAAGGAGACCGGCGACGTGAAGATATACGTATGTAGCCTAATGGCCGAGGTAATGGGGCTAAAGAAGGAGGACCTAGACCCAATAGTGGACGACATAGTCGGCGCAGCCTACTTCATGCAGACAACTGAGGGCTACCAAGTCATATTCATCTAACCAGCCCCAGGGGGTGGAGAAGAGATGCCCGAGAAGATAGTCGTAGATGCCCGGAACATGGCGTGCCCAGGCCCAATAACCAAGCTAACAAAGGCATACAGGAAAGCAAAGCCCGGCGACATAATAGAGGTACTAGCCACCGACCCCGGGTTCAAGCCAGACGTGCAGGCATGGGTTCAGAGGACTGGTAACGAGCTACTAGAACTCAAGGAGGAAGGCGGCGTAATCAAGGCAGTCATAAAAGTGACCGCGAAGAAGTAACCACCTAGAGAGCAATACCAATCCCTTATCACTCTACTCCTAGTTCTTTTCCATCTACCCTCCCTAATGGCTAGAGGTGCTCAACTTGGCTGAGAAGAAGCAAATACTCGTACTAGGCGGTGGTGCTGGCGGCCTCATAACTGGCAACCTGCTAGCCGCTCATGGCTACCAGGTAACCATTGTAGAGAAGAGTGATTATCACTTATTCCAGCCAGGTATGCTGTGGATAGCCTTTCAGGGCCATAGCCCGGAGCGCTATATAAAGCCGGTAGCTGAGCTAGTGAAGCCTGGTGTTGAGCTAGTCAAAGGAGTGGTATCTGAGATTAACCTCGCGGATAGACTTGTGAGGCTTAGTGATGGCAGAGAGTATAGCTACGAGTACCTCGTAGTAGCTCTTGGAGCAGCCTACGACTATGACGCTGTCAGCGGTAATAAGGAGCTCTTGGAGAGATTCGGCGACTTCTACTCTGGAGCAGAGCATGCTCAAAGGCTCTGGCAATCCTTTAGCTCTCTCCGCGAAGGCACACTGGTAGTAGCAGCGGCTGACCCTAGCTACAAGTGCCCACCAGCTCCGCACAAGGCGGCTTTCCTCGCTGCGGAGACCCTTCGCAAGAAAGGACTGCTGGGCAAGGTAAAGGTTGTACTTGCTCTACCATTCGTCCACGAGTATGCATCCAAGAACCTAGCGGAGATAATTGCGCCGAAGCTGAAGGAGGCCGGGATAGAGGTAAGGACGATGTTCACCGTGGAGAGCATAGACGTGGAGAACAAGAAGCTCTACTCCCTTGAGGGCGAGGAACTAAGCTTCGACGTAGCAGCGCTAATACCCGTTCACCGCGGTCCATTAGTCAAGGTGGCTCCAGAGGACGCCGTGGACGATGACGGGTACTTCAAGGTAGATAAGCACACACTGCGTATAGAGGGCTACGACGACGCCTACGCCGTAGGCGACTGCAACAACACGCCCACAAGCAAGACTGGCGTGACAGCCCACCTTGGGGGAGAGGTGGTAGCCGAGAGAATAATGGGCTACGACGCAGTCTTCACCGGGCGCACCAACTGCCCCCTGGTGACTGATGGCGAGGCCCTCTTCGTGATAAGCGACTACGAGCACCCACCGGTCGACGTGAGGTTCTCCAAGTTCAAGAGACTCCTAGAGGACATGTTCATTGCCATGTACTGGCCAAGCCTACGCGACCCAGAAAAATGGAGCCCACTCTTCCGCGCTTACTTTGAGGCCACAAGCCCCGAGAAACTAGCCCAGCTAGGGTGGTAAGTCATGACCGAGGCAACAGTTTCTGAGAGAAAGGAGATAGAGAGACTTATAGCCGAGGACCAGGAGACAGAGGAGGCCCTGCTCAAGACAATGCAGCTACTAAGACAACTAAACAACAGCGGCATACTAGACCTCCTATTAGTACTGACGGACAAGGACGTCTTCCAGAGAATAGTAAGCATCGCGGTAAGCACCGGCCTCTTCAAGATAGCCGACCGCATCGACGAGCTACCAACGAAGCTATCCCAGCTACTAGACGCCCTAGAAGAGCCCGCGGAGCCAATCGGCGTCTACACACTCCTACAAGCACTCAGGGACCCCGAGGTAGCGAGAGGACTAGCCAAGATGATAAGAATACTGAAGATTATAGGCTCCTGGTAGCGAGGGGTACGTGGCACTCCTCCTAGTCATATAATTAGGACGTTTTTGTGCAGGATATTTCCCTATTCTCTTGTATCTATTAGGCCTAGGACTCTACGCCTAAGCTTAGAGAAAGTAATCTTTATACGGCGTGGATTAAATAGTTCCACGTGGTGGAGTTTGTGGAATATGAGGTTAATGTTGATAAGCAGGGGAGGCTAGTTATACCCGCACCTGTTCGCAAGCTACTAGGTCTCAATGGTGGTGGGAAGCTACTTCTGAGGGTAAGAGACGGAAAAATAGAGCTCATACCAATTGATAAGGATCTCGAGAAGAGGGTCAAGAAATGGTCGGAAATGGCGCTTGCGACTGTTGCTGAGCCGTTCACGGAGGAGACAAGTGGGGAGTGGAAATGGGTGAGCAAGGAGTATGCAGAACGCAAGCTTGGACTACGCTGAGGGAGTAGTTGATGTAAGTATAATAGTTCCTGCTTGTTTCGAGAACCCTCTTAAAAGGTATGCGATAAATTTTCTTACCGAAGTATTAGCGCTAAGAAAGAGAGCCGTTATACCAGTAACTGCTATCTTGGGTGCATACCACATAGCTACTAAGTACCTGAGAGCGCCACGACGAGTAGTAAAGAAGATACTGGTAGGGATTCTCGAAACAAGGTCACCAGCACTTTATCCACAAGTAGCACCAATGCTTGTCATAGACGCCCTAGACATAGCAACAACTTATAATATAGAGTCATGGGATGGGTATCTCGTAGCACTAGCTCATAGCCTCGGGGCTAAAGCAATATACACGCTTGATAAAGGATTGAAAAGAATAAAGGAAGAAATAGCCATAGTAAATCCATTCCCACTAGAAAAGACTAGGGAATATCACCAATATATACGAACATTATTAAGCCGAGAAAAACGATAAGAAACAACCTTTGACGGAAACCAGGCTAGTTTGATACCATACACTAGGGATGGACGTATCCTGAACAACCCGCATCCGCTGCCTGACTCCGAGAGAGACGAGGAGCACCGTATGTACTCGTGGTCCCTGTGCGGGTTCCTCGAGAGCCTCTACCGCGGCCTCGGTAGAGGTGTGGGCTGCCTCGTTGAGTCCCCTGTCGCTGAGCGTGATCGCTGCTACGTTAATACTAACTTGCTTGGTGCCCACGCGCTCCGGGTCTGCAGCTCCCCCCTCGCGGGCCGAGTCGAGGCCTTCGCTAAGAGGTATCGGGGTCTCCGTTTCTGCCGCTACAGGGTGCTCTGGCGGGAACGGATCCCCTACCCGCCCCCCACAGCTAAGCGGGTCAGGCTAGGAGCCCTGAGAAGCACTAATGGCGAGCAATTACTAGTGCTGGCGGATACGTGTGGCCCCGTTCTACCCGACTGGACAAGCTATGCCGACCTCTTGGTTCTCGGGGCACTAGAGCGACTAAGGCAACACAGCTACTCAGCTGCGTGGAGGCTTCACCAGAGACTGCTCGGGATGTGGAGCGGCACCGGGTTCCGCGACAAAGCATACACCGCGACGGGGCTCTATGAGTCCTACAAGCTAGCACTATACTACTTCCTGGCAAGAGCCCTCCACGAGGACAATCACGTCACGGACTGGATACGGGCCAACATATGCAAGCTGGTAAGGAGGGATGGCGGCGTAGTTACGCACTACGACGACGCGCTGAGGAGACATGGCGATGCAAACCTAGAGACCACGGCGCTAACAATACTAGCGCTCTACAGTAATTACCCGGATAGGTTCCCGTACCCAGCAAGGACGAGGAAAACCCGTTACAGATTACTATAGGCTACGCGGATACCCTAAGAATACATGCTCCTTCTAGGAAAAAGAACCACCCTATGCGGGCTGATGAGTTCCAGGCCCCCGACCCCCTGAATAGGGGGATGAAGAAGGGATTAGCCACCTGACCATAGAGCCAACAAGGCCCTAGCCGCTCACCGGCACAGGGGCATGCGTCGTGCAGCAATAACTCCGGTCCTCGCCCGTGGATCAGTACAGTATGAGGGCACGAGCATCGAGGCATCGAAGCCCGTAGGAGAGATAAGAACTAGTGCCCTGCGAGCACGGTTATCCACTACTATAGGCTAAGCTGCATAGAAACCCCCTGCAACGTACTCACGGGAGAATCTCCGGGAAACATCCGGGCAAATGTACCTGGGGCTAAGAGTGACTGGTAAGGTATAGGCCGCCATGGCTACCGGGGAAGTAGTGCTTGACCGGACCAGGGTGTGGCTAGAGCTAGAGGGCCGAGAAGAAATAGTACCAGCGGTCATATCCAATATCGTTGACAAGATGCTCATAGGGGTCATAGCTATGGAGATTCTAGGGTTACAGGTAGACCCTATTACTGGGAGGCTAAAAGAATGGACAATACTACTGCACCAGGCCTTGGGCAAGAGGCATGCACAGAGAGTACCAGGCTTGGAAGAGCCTTGGACTAGTAACAATATTTCTCAGCAACCCGATGCTCCGTCGCCGGGACGACCC
>JALVKZ010000097.1 GCA_027033675.1 Pyrodictiaceae archaeon
TAAAGAGCGTATACGCCGAGGACAACTACACCGTGGTAATAAAGCTCGCCAAGCCCTATCCCTTCTTCCTAGAAGACTATGCCTCAACAATATTCATACTACCATGGCACATCTGGCGAAACATCTCAAATCCCTATAGCCTTCGTGGCAAGAAGGCATTCATAGGAACTGGGCCCTATAGGCTAAAGAGTTACCAGCCACAGCAAGGCTACGTCTTTGTAGCCAACCCATTGTTCTGGGCAGGGAGGCCACTATACACCGAGATAAGGGTAGTAAACATAGGGTTCAGTAATCCCCAGCAAGCAGCACTGGCAATAATCAATGGCAAGGTGGATACAGCAGCCTTTATGGGTAAGGCTTACAGGGTTGTAGAGATGATAAAGCAGCGACTACCGGGCGCGAGGATACAGAGCGGGCCCATGTACTGGGTTCTTTTCCTGGGATTCAACCTGAACAAGTGGCCCTACAACGAGACAATGCTCCGTAGAGCAATAGCCTATGCACTAAACCTAACAGAGCTAGTAATTAAGGCAACAGGGAGCTTAAAGGCAGCCCTACCAGGCTCACCTGGCTACATACCACCGTATAGCTCCTTCTACAACCCGGACATACCGAGATACCCCTATGACCCCGCTAAGGCCGAGAAAATACTCGACAAGCTAGGCCTAGTAGATAGGGATGGTGATGGCTGCAGGGACTTGCCGAGCGGCAAGCCGTGGCACCCAGTACTAGTGGCGCCGAGCTGGTATACACAGGAGGCAATAATAATCAAGAACATGTTGGGGAAAATAGGGGTGTGCATAACTATAAAGACCGTTAATTCCTTCCACCAGCTAGACACTCTGATAAAAAGGGGAGCCTACGACCTAGAGATAAACGGTCATGGAGCAACAGGTAACTCGCCCACAGCCTTCACCTGGTACTTTAGCGGCAGGTTCGGCGCCCGCTGGGACAACAAGACCTATTGGAGTCTAGTAGGGAAACTATTATCAGCGGAGACGAAACAAGAAGCACTCAAGTACGCCAAGGAGCTCCAAGTAGTTATAGCGGAGCAGCTTCCCAGGATAGCGCTCTACTACCCCAATATATTCGTAGTGACAAGGCCGGGGGTGAAAGTCCACTGGTTCTTCACGGCGGGCGGCATTGATGGAGGCATACCACTGCCCTACAACAAGCTCGCACTAATAGCGCAGAGAACTAGGCCATGACACCCAGTCGCTCGGTCACCTGTTTTTCGCCCCTAGGCTCTTATTAGCCCTATGAGCTACGTCTTGGCTAGCGAGAACACTATTATGGGCTGCATGCTCTAAGAGAGGAGGGCACCCATGGACCGGGTTTGCTGCGAGCCAGTCGGCTACGTTGAGAGGGAGGAGCCTATACGCGAGGAGTGGCCTAGTGGACGCGACACTGTTCTCGAGTACAACGAGGAGATAATGAGGAGGAGGGCCCGGATAAGGATCCGAGAGAAGTACTGTAACGCGCTCCGGGGACTGGCCCGTGGCTCCCTGGTCTGGATCATATGGTATGCTCACCGAGCCCCCGGCGGCGATGCTGCCCCGCTCACCGTTAGGCCTTTCATGGATAGCTCTCTCCCCGTCACCGGGGTCTTTGCTACCCGTAGTCCTGCTAGGCCCTGTCCTCTAGGACTAACACTCGTCTATGTCGAGGAGGTTGAGGAATGTAGCCTAGTAGTTAGGGGCCTAGACGCATTCCACGGAACCCCCGTGCTCGACATCAAGGCGTACAGTGAGGGCCTCGACTCTCCCCGAGAGGTGCTCCAGCGTGCGAGGGCGGCGACTAGGCCTAGCAGGGCTATTAGCTGAGCTACTCCTAGGCATACTAGTAGTAGCTGTACTAGCCTATGTATCAGCCCGGGCTGGCCTCGGAAACCCCTTCACGGGGCTCGGAGCTAGCCAGGGGCTTAGCCGAGAAGAAGTAGAGGCTCTGAAGAAGCTATACGGCCTTGATAAGCCTCTCGGAGAAGGCCTCCTAGGCTTCATCGCGGGGCTACTAAGAGCCGATACTGGGCCAAGTATCCTCTACAACAAGCCCGCCTATAGTCTAGCACTCCAAGCCCTGCCATGGACCCTGCTGGGCATAGGTGCTGGGTTTCTAGCAGCCTATGCCTCCGCAGCGCTATGGATAATACTCCTTGGGCCAAGGGTTCCTAGGCCCGTTAGGAGCTTAGGCTTCATACCGGGCTACTTCTACGCAGTCCTAATGATCTTGTCTTCCTGGTGGCTTGGCTGGCCCCCGCCCCTTCCAGGCCATGGAGCAGGGAAGCTGGCTGCATACATCCTAGTCGTATGGCTTGCTCTCTGGCCTAGGCTTCTACACGGTCTCGCGGGCATAGCTGAGGACCCGGGGCTAGAGCTAGGCCAGGTTCTCCAAGCACTACGGGCTATGGGGGCGCCGGAGCGCCGCGTAAACACCAAGTTTCTGAGAACAGTGCTAGCCCCCTACACGGCCTATGCCGCCACCATGCTCGGCATGGTGCTGGAGAGGAGCGCTATCCTCGAGCCCCTCCTAGGCTACACGGGGCTAGGCCTCATGCTCTACCGGGGGGTGGCTAGCGCTGACCCCGTTCTAGCCGCTACGGCGTTCACGTTGATTGGGGGAGTCGCGTACCTCGTAGTGGTTGCTGGGAGGCTCGCTGAGCGAGCCCTAGACCCTAGGCTAGTAGGCTAGGAAGGCGGCTGAAGCGATGATGCGCGGTGCCCTCGTCTCAGCGGCAATAATGGCCTCGTTGCTCTCACTAGCCCTAGCGGCCCAGCCGCTCATACACAAATGCCCAATGAGCTATGAGCCGCTCCTACCACCTAGTAGCAGGCACCCCCTGGGTACTGACCCTGTTGGGCGTGATGCCCTATGCGAGCTAGTAGCTGGTATAGGGGCTAGCGTTGAGGCTGGCTTCGCTGCCCTCGCCTCCTCGCTCCTAGTACTTTTCGCGTCCCTCGCGGCAGGTGTCTCGGATAAGGCAGGAAGACTAGTGGACTCGCTAGCAGCGCTGGGAGCCGGGTTACCGAGAATGAGCCTACTCATGATGCTAGCGCTCGTGACGAGGCTTAGCCCCGTAGAGATAGGGCTCCTCATAGGATTCCTCGCCTCCCTGCAAGGCGCCCGGGCAGCAGCTACTAGAGCGCGTCAGGTAGCTAGAAGTCTCTACGTGGAAGCAGCGCGAGCTATAGGAGCGCCACGACACCGAATAGTACTAAGACACATAGCCCCCAACGCGTGGAGCTCCATAGCTAGCTACGCGAGCATAGCATCCTCTGCAGCCGTCTACGCTGAGGCGGGGCTAAGCATGCTAGGCTTAGGGAGCCCAGCAACCCCGAGCCTAGGCAAGGTGGCTAGCCTCGTACTACTAACACCCGGAGCAATACTAACTGAGGCCGGGCTAGCCCAGCTACTAGCAGCCCTAGCAATGGTTGCAATACTAGCGCTCCTGGTTCATGTCGCGGTGAGTCTCCTCAGGGGAGAGCTTCAATAGGGATAGTGGAGCGGCGCGGCTAAGTCTCTTGATGCCTCTTAGCTAGGCCTTTTCTACACCTGATACGTTGTGTTCGAGAATCTGTCCAGAACGTTTTTAAAGCCTTATCTAAAGGGAAGAAAGGGGATAAATAGGTGAAAGATAGTGTTAAAGAAAAACAGTTACGGCATGGACCGCATTAAGCTAGTAATAGCTGTACTGGCGGTCATCGGCCTCGCCTTAGCGTACATCGGTGTCGCTGCTCCAGCGGAGCAACACACGGTAATCTCCTCCTTTGACCCGGATAGCGAAGGCACCGCTAATGGAGGCTTCAGCGTCAAGACGAGGGGCGGGACTATAAGGCTAGAGGAGGGAGATACGATAAGGCTTAGTCGGGGTGATGTGGTTAAGCTCGTATTCCATGACGTGGAGAGCCTCTACGCCTACGTGGTAAAGAACCGTGGGTCATACATGCTTGTAATCGATCAGCCCTACACTTATCGATACGAGTACTATGGCCCAGTAGACGTCTATGTCAATGGAGAACTAAGGGCGAGCAACGCCTACATTAATGCTAAGATATACTTTAAGAGGTTATCAGACTTCGCCTCAAGCCTAAGAGTAGAGATCAATGACTTTGACCAGGCAACTATCACCGTTGATGACCAGGACTATACTGCCAACAACTACGCTATATTCTACGATGTGAAGCCAGCCCCGAGCACAGTGTCGGGGCTAGCCGGGGGCGCCTACATGGTAATAGACCTTGTAGGGAACCGTGAGGACAACCTAGACGTCAAGGGCCAGGTTAGTGGCGTGGAGTTCGGGACGAGTAGTGGCTATGAGGTAATCGGTGTACCAGAGCTAGCGCTCCCCGGGCTAATCATTGGCTCAGCGCTGCTACTATTGCTAGGCTATAGGAGGCTAGCAGTCCTTGTGAGGCAGTGGAGCAGTGGCAAGGGCTACGTGGAAGCCCCTGCTGCGTAGAGAGGCCCTGGCTTTCTCGTGGTGGCTCGGGTGCGCTCCAGCTATGCCGTCCTCCTCCTCTGGGTTATGACCTCATTCCTCGTGTTAACCGGGTATGCACGGCCCAGCATAGTCTTCGTCTCCAGTGATCCCGGAGACGACTTATTCGCGTCAAAGCTGGAGAGCAAGGTGGGTAAGCTCCTCGTCAAGCACTGCGATCCCGGCACCGTAGCCCAAGGGCACAACATAATCTATGTGCTGGACTATAATGCCTTCAGCAATGCTTCTCATAGCTGCGGCTCTTGGCCTGTGGGTCTGGGCCACTTTCTCCTCAACCTTGCCCGTAACGGCTCTACCGTGGTTCTTGGATACAATACCCTGAGGCTTATAGCTCGCTTCGAGCCCGGCGTTCTCAGCTCGCTGGGGATAAGCCCTATCGATTCCTCTAGCCCCGGCATGCTCTATATAGATGTATCTAGCCGGCTCACGGATAAGGGAGCAGAAAGGAGACTACTCTACGATGCCTCCTCGTATCACAGGCTCGTGGTGCTCGATCATGTTGGCTGGAGGACTCTAGCACGTTTTAGCGATGGTTTACCCGCTATAGCTGAGACAAGGCTAGGCAAGGGCCGCATCGTCCTAGTATTCTTTAACCCGGTATGGCCCGCTATAAGCGGAGAC
>JALVKZ010000098.1 GCA_027033675.1 Pyrodictiaceae archaeon
AAAGCCCCAGGTACACGGACGCCGAGCAGCTTCACGCCATAATCAAGAGCTATAAGTACTCCAAAGATTAATGACAGCAACAGCTCCGACACACAGAAGGCCCTACCTCTGCCCCTATTAGGGCTCCATAGGATAATTATGGCCGAGACCGTTACTAGCCCGATGCCACCTGCAAAGGCAATAGCATAGAAAACGTAGGGAAAGATTGTGTACAAGATTTATCCCATTCCCTGTCTCCCTAATGTTTACATATATTATTCACTATAATAACTCCGCTAACTAGTATATTACACAAGTTTATTGAGTCTGGCAAGGAGTTCTTCGACGCTTATAGCGTTGTTTGTGCTCCTTAGTAGCTTCTTGTCCTCGGTAACCAGGACTAGGTTTTCTTTCTCGGCCGTGTACGCGTAGGAGGCGTCATAGAAGCTTAGATTCCTCTCGGTAGCCATCTCTAGTACGCCTTCGAGATCTTCGGCGCGGAGTACTTGGAGCTCCTTTAGTACCTCGCTGAAGAGCTTTGAGGCGGCTCTCCACTCCCTTATCCTGCCAAGCCTATGCTCCTTCCATAGTACGTTGCCTATCTCGTAGAACGTGAGGTCTAGTACTGCTAGCTCGTCCCTGTAGAGAAGTATCCTGTCACCAAGCCTCCTCAATAGGGGGTATAGGGCAGAGGCGTCAAGAAGATACATTGCCCCTAGCTACCTCTCCTCTCTTGACTCCCTTACTGCCCGGACCCACTCCTCCTCGGAGACATCCATGCTGCTAAGGGCCTTCTCTAGTAGCTCTCTCAGTCTCTCCCTCTTTCTCCGAAGTATCTCCTCCTGCAAGGCCTTCTCAACAACCTTGCGAAGATCTATACCTAGTTGCTCAGCTTCCTCCTTAAGCTCTTTCCTCACACGTACAGACAATACCGCTGTAGACAAGAAACCACCTAACCTTATCGTATACTTATCCCATGTATATAAGCCTTAATAGTTGAAGAGCCTTTTTCGGCGAAACTATTGTGCTACGACTCGGCTAGGGCTTGGGGGAGAGCGTATTAGGGCCAAGAGAGAACCCTTAACCAAGTGGTGAGTATCTGTGTCTTGGTGGCCTCCTGGCTACGGATACGGCTACGGGCGCAAGCGCAGAGGAAGGAAGTGGAGCGAGGAAGAGGAGGAGCAGCCACCCTACCAGCCGCCATACCCGGGCTTCGAACAAGCACCGCCAGCCCCGGAGTACGCGCCTCCACCCATGCCAGCATGGAGCTACCCGCCACCCCAGGCAATGTTCCCGGGCCCAATGAGCCCCGAAGTCGAGCTAGAGATGCTGAAGGCCCAGAAACAATGGCTAGAAGCAATGCGGAAAATGATAGACGAGCAAATCAAGGCAATCGAGAAGAGAATCAAGGAGCTGGAAAAAGAGCTAGAAGAGAAATAGCCGCACACCTCGGCCTCCTCGCCAGGCTCTCTCTTCTTTCCAAGAGCCAGTAGAGCATTGACAAAGTGAGGACAAGGGTAGAACACTATAATTATGCTCCCAACAGCCTAATTAGGCTAGTGGGATTCAGTATGGCGGTCGTTATCGATGAGAAGACTGTGAGATTTAGTGACGAGGTAGCCGAGAAGCTACGGTTGAGACCCGGCGAAAGGCTC
>JALVKZ010000099.1 GCA_027033675.1 Pyrodictiaceae archaeon
TCTCCTCGCTGAAGCAGAGGTAGCCAAACTCCCTACAAACTATACTAGCTATATTCTCAAGGCTCTCATTACCAAGCGGCCTCTTCACACTATAGCCCCTCATCCATTAAAGTACTAATTCATATAGCCACTCAGTTCCTAATCCATAGCTTGGACAGAGGCTAAAGAGGCTTATAAAAATATCACGAGGCCACCAATAAAGCAACGCCACGGAGTCCCAGGGGGCGCACTCACTACTGAAGGTACTACCAGGAGTTCTCTATATAAGTAGTTAGGGCTTATCACACCTGGATACACTTTGACTCTCTTTTATGAGTAGCTATAAACTCGGTGAATGCTCCTGGCACTATTCACCTTATCCGGGTAGTGGGCGCTGTAGAGGTATAGCTTTCTGCTCCATTGTATAGTATGACGTTTATGCAGAATAGAGGTTCTGTTTAGTATTCTGGAGGGTCTTGCTTCTCCTAACTAGTGGTACTACCGTGTCTCTAGTATATTTTTGTATAAAAGTTATATAGCTATACTCGGCGCGCTGCGACGTAGCTCTAGATGTTTGCTTTTCTTGTGGGGCTTTGGTTCCACTGTTTGTTATATAAGGCTCTAATTTGAAAAGTATAGTACTATAAGAATATGTTTAATTATTTCCTAGAAATAGTGCTTAGTACTGGGTGATGCGTGCTTGAAGTACGCTAGGCTTGGCGGCGCAGAGCTAAAGGTATCAATAGTAGCTTATAGTGTTTATGGGCTCCATGGCCCCTATGAGGGCCTTTCTAAGCGTGACCTAGCCAGGCTTGTTAGGGAGGCATGGAGCACTGGTATTAACTTCTTCATAACAGCGCCTATTTATGGGAGGGAGGCCCTAGAAGCTCTCCGTGACGGACTCGGGGAGAGTATAGAGGAGGCAGTCATAGGTGTACTTGTTGGGTATAGGCGCGGTGGTGGCCAGAGCTTCTCGCCAGAGTTTCTAGCTGAGAGCATCGAGGAGGCTTGCAGTGTTCTCGGCAAGTGCCCCGTTGATATAGTGTTTCTCCATGACCCAGGCCTCGAGGCCCTAAGGAGCCCCGCGCTATACGAGGCGGCTAGGAGCCTAGTCGAGGACGAGCTGGCGAGCTACATTGGTGTCGCTATTAGCCAGGACCCTGACGCGCTCCAAGCTGCTAGGACTGCTATGAGGCACGAGGAGGTGGCTGTGCTCCGCTTTGTCTACAACGTGTTGGAGCAGGAGCCGGGCGCCACTATTGCTCGTGAAGCCAGGGAGCGCGGCCGCGGCATAGTAGTTGCGCTCCCGCATGCAGGAGGCTTGCTGCTAGGCGAGATCCCTAGTAGCTGGGAGGAGATGGAGCCATACTATGCTGGCGGTAAGAGGATAAGGGGCTGGTATCGCAGCGCCCTAGCACTCTATAAGTTTATGGAGCCAATGCTCCGGGAGGAGCTATCCCATCTCCTCGAGGAGAACACACTGGCGCAGCTAGCTCTGCGCTTCATATACTCGAGTATACCCGTTGATAGCGTTGAGGTAGCAGCCCGCAGTCCCAGCAAGCTACGCGAGCTAGTAGAGGCCGCCGAGAAACCATTGCTTAGCAAAGAGGATGTCGAGAAGCTTGTAGAGCTATACCAGCAGGGAAGGACTCAAACAGCCTAGGTATAGCGCTGCGCGATTACAGTAAGGCTTATGCGAAGCCTCTAGGGAGAACTCTTTGGATAGCGTATGGGGTGCCGCGGAGACTCCGCCACTTATAGGCGGGTTTGGATGAGCCGCGGTCCCTTCCCTTTGGGCGCCCGTACAATCACTGTTTTGTAAGGCTGTTTCACTAATCATCTTATATAAGTCTCTCTAGGTGCTAACAACAGTTCTCAGGTGTCCCTTGGGGCATGGAGGCTCTCATAACACTATTACTGATAATCCTTACGAGCATTATTATTAACAAGATAGCCACTGCTGCCCTTCAGCGAACCGGGTTACCCCGGGATGTTGCTAGTTTTCAGGCGCAGTCCGCTTTCTCTGGAGCAGGGTTCACTACTAGTGAGTCCGAGTACGTGGTAAACCACCCTGTTCGTAGAAGGATAATCCGTGTACTCATATTGCTTGGTAGTGCTGGGTTCTCCGGCGTTGTCGCGACGCTTATACTGACGTTTGTTGGGCAGAGCAGGGAGACTGCTGCTTATCGCTTAGCTGTTCTTGGTGCTGGGCTCCTCGCTCTCTACGTGTTCGCGTCTAGTAGGAAGATAGACAAGGTTGTTGGGAGGTTTGTTGAGTGGGCCTTGGACAAGTTTACCTCGATAAGGGTTGTTGACTACGAGGCCCTGCTAGGTGTTGGCCACGGGTACACTGTTGCGTCTTTCAGGGTTTCCGAGGATAGTTGGCTCGCGTACAAGACGCTGAGAGAGACGAGGCTCCGCGATGAGGGGGTAGTTGTTCTCGGTATTTACCGTAGGCGCGAGAAGGGCGAGGTAGCGTATCTGGGTGCTCCCGGTCCCGATACATTGATCCTGCCCGGCGACGAGCTAATAGTCTATGGTCATGAGGAGGCCATAGCTAACTTGTCTACCCGGCTCAGGGGAGTACTGGGGGACATGGATCATGTTGAGATGGTTGAGCGTCACCGCGTGAGGAGAAGGGCTGAGGAGGCTGGCTTCGCTAAGAAGTAGTCTTAGGGGGTCTCGTCCCTGTATGGGTTAGTGCTTAAGAGGAGTCCTCGACTTAACCGTGATACTAGGGATAATTGTGTTTGATTCGAAAGTTTTGAGAGAAGCTCTTCTGGACTCTGTTCTAGCGGCTAGCGGCCTACCGACGATACACGAGGCACGTGATCTCTTATCGAGGGCTAGGGAACGGATTCGCCTAGTCGTCACTACGCTGAGGGGCTCCATTTTCTCGGAGGAGGGGCTGAGGCGCTTAGAGAGACTAGTCAAGGGATATCCTGTTGATCTTGAGAGGAGAGTTATTGAGGAGTGGCCGTGGAAGCTTCCGGAGCCGCGTGTAGAGGTTTGGGGCAGGCTTAGTGGCAGGCTCGTGTTTTACGCTGTACCCTCCGATATCTTGTTGGCACCGTTCTATCTTTCCCTAGCCGCTGCTGGTGGTGCCTGGAGCCCTGGTGCCCCAGCTAAGTGTCCAAGAGGCCGAGTTACTCTCTATATTGTCCCGGGGCTTCCGTGTACAAAGGCCCTTTACTACTCCTTGCCTATAGTCCTTTGCTGCGAGGAGGCAGAGCTATGGATTGTTGATGCTGAGGAGGCTATTGGGCAGGGGCATGGTATTCCGAGTAACCGTGTGCCTGCATTCGTGTCTCCCAGCGGGCGTGTACAAGTCTATGCCCCTAGTAGCGTTGATGATGCTCTGAGGGCGTGGATAGAGTAGCTTGAGGGGGTATTTTTCTGCGTATCTATCACTTATTGGGCAAAATATTATACCAAGCTAGCGTAGAGAACGTAACCGGGGTCCTCTAGGAAGGGGGTGCTCCCGGTATGAAGATGTATGATCTCCGAAAGATAGCATCCGCTTGCGGCGATTATACTCTCTACGTACTAGCCGAGATAGATAAGCTCAAGCCGGGAGAGAGGCTTAAGGTAGTCGCTGCGAGGAGTGCTAGTAGCCTTCTTGACGAGATCGCCGAGACCCTTGAGAAGGCCGCCCCCGTCCGCGTAGTTGAGCGAGGATACGAGGGGGACGCTTACTACATTGTGGTGGAGCATCGTTGAGATCGCTACCAGGTGCGTTGATTATAGTGTTAGCGGTTGCTTCTATAGTGCTCATAGTGCTTGCTCTCCGGGCCAGTAATTATCTCGGCGGGAGCGGTATAGGTAGCGCGTCGAGTAGTGGGCAGGGAGTCCTCGTTACCAGTAGTACCGCTAGCACTAGTGTTTCTGGTAGGGCAAGCGTACCACGGGGCACGTATGTGGTGATGCTGGGTGATCCTCGCTGCCCTCACTGCAGGGCTATGGAGAGGTTCTTCGAGGTATATAGTGCCGAGACTGGTGTGAGGGCGTTCTTCTGCTCAGTGCTAGACAGGGTTTGTGCAGATGCTTTCTGGAAGCTCTACCGAGTCGGTGCTACCCAGGGCGTGCCCACGATAATAGCTTGCAGAGACAACAGAGTTGGCTTCATCGAGGTAGGAGAGCTAGAGAATAGTGAGTGGTGGAGCACTAAGCTAGCAAGCATGGAGGCCCTCACGGCTGGCAAGGTGCCAGTGTTCATCGCGGGGAGCCTCTACAGGGAGGTTGAGATAGACAAGGCGCTGGCCACGGAGCTATGCAGTACCATCCTTTCACACTCCAAGCCCATAGGCTAAGCCTGCAGGAGCATCTAATAACCCATCATTAATCGATAGGGGGCAGCCGCTGTGATCAACACTAGGCTCATTGGCCAGCTCGTCGGCTACGCCGCTCTAGACAGCATTAATCCCTGCACCTTCTACGTCTATGCTGTGCTATTACTCGCCACGTCTATTCGTTACAAGAGCCCGAGGAAGATAGTGGCTACTGCTCTCTCATTCACCTTAGCCGTCTACATTGGTTACCTCGTGGTAGGGCTCGGGATCGCCTTCTCTGCACTCATACTGCCACTATGGCTCCTAGGCCTAGTAGCAATAGTATTCGGGGCCTACAACGTGGCCGAGGCCATTGCCGAGAAGAAGGGTAGGAGACTGCCACTGGCGAGGCCTGGTGGAAAGCTAGCAAGCCCCGCTACCCGGGCGGCTGGCAGCGTAGTAGCTGCAGCGCTACTCGGGCTACTAGCATCGTTTACCTTGCTACCCTGTAGCAGTGGGCCCCTCCTAGCATTCATAGTCGCAGCCAGAGCAAGTGGCGTGGGCTCCCTTGCAGCGATCCTGCCATACCTACTAGTCTACAACGTTGTTTTCGTCTCACCGCTACTAGCGATAGGGCTCTCGATAGCAGCTGCATATCGGGCTAGGAGGGTACAGGAGTTCGTAGCGAGGTATGCTCCGGAGCTGAGCCTTGTAGCGGGGCTATTGCTCATCGCGATAGGTGTCTACGTGCTACACGAGGCCAGGATCGTCTAGGGGTCTATTCCCTTCTCCTCTATGAAGCTTAGTAGCCGGGACATAAGGGCCTCAACGCTGTCCAATAGGGTGAGA
>JALVKZ010000100.1 GCA_027033675.1 Pyrodictiaceae archaeon
ATGGGATCCTAGGACCGGGGAGCCATTGTACAATGCTATTGTATGGCAGGATAGGAGAACAGCGCCGATAAGCGACAAGCTCAAGAGGGAGTATGGCAGCCTTATTCATGAGCGGACGGGGCTTATACCTGACCCCTATTTCTCAGCGACTAAGATAATGTGGCTTCTACGTAACAAGCCCGGGCTACGTGAGCGCCTAGAGCGAGGAGAAGCACTACTTGGCACAATTGACTCGTGGATTATTTGGCGCCTTACGCGTGGAGGAAGAAGCGTAGCAACTCCCGAGAAAGGTGGCTCACATGTAACAGATTATAGTAATGCATCGAGGACAATGCTGTTCAATATAAGGATCCTTGACTGGGACGACGAGCTACTAGAGATGATGGGTAAGATTCCACGCTCCTCTCTCCCTGAGCCTAGGCCTTCAAGCGACAATGAATGCTATGGCTATGTCGGCCCAGAGGTCGCAAGAATAATTGGTGCAGAGGTACCCGTTTGCGGTGATGCAGGTGATCAACAAGCAGCGCTCTTCGGGCAAGCCGGGTTCAGAGCTGGCGCCGTGAAAGCCACTTACGGCACTGGCACCTTTATATTAATGAATACTGGGAACAATATTGTTTACTCCAAGAAGGGGCTCCTTACTACAGTCTTCTATTCTATGAGGAGGGGTGAGGCACGATACGCTATCGAGGGCAGCGTCTTTGCAACGGGCGCGGCTATACAGTGGCTACGCGATGGCCTGAAGATAATAGAGGTTCCTGGCGAGGTTGATCCATTAGCAGAGGCGGCTAAGGATACTGGTGGCGTGTACTTCGTACCAGCACTAACTGGGCTGGGCGCCCCATATTGGGACCCCTATGCGCGGGGCCTCATAATCGGTATCACGAGGGCTACTGAGCGTCGCCACATAGTGAGAGCAGTACTAGAATCCATAGCCTATACAACAAGGGACGTACTAGAGATTATGAAGACCGAGTCAAGGCTAGAGCTAAGTAGGCTACGGGTAGATGGTGGTGCAACTAGAAGTAAGTTCCTAATGCAATTCCTAGCCGATATCCTAGGGATAGAGGTACAGCGACCAGTAATTAAAGAGACCACTAGTCTCGGTGTAGCCTTCCTAGCCGGAATAGCAGCAGGCCTATGGAAGGATATTGACGAGGTTGAGAAGCTCTGGAGAGTTGAGAAGACCTATAAACCAAAAATGCCGCCAGAGATTCGCGAAAAACTCTACAAAGGATGGGAAGCAGCTGTTAAAAGAGCACTAGGCTGGGCCAGGGAGGTAAGCTGGGCATATGGACTCGGCAAAGACTAGGGCTCCAGCACCACTACTTTTCAGCACTTATTCTATCTCTCGGATAGGTCTTCGCGACTAGCAACCATATAGCTAGGCTAATTAGCCACAAGCTCTCAAGGCCAACAGCTGCATACATTATCGCGGTTCTCTCGGGATAGCTATTCATGAAGTATTTTACTAGGATACCATAGAGTGCTGGTCCTGTAGCCCAGCCAGCAGTATTAAGTATATTGTATATCGAGAATACAGTTCCTCTATACTCTGGCCTCACACAGTCACTAATAACAGAGCTTATGTTAGGATAGGCAAACGTTG
>JALVKZ010000101.1 GCA_027033675.1 Pyrodictiaceae archaeon
TGCATGGGAGGAGCTGATAAAATCTAGGGGCTTTTTGCTAGAGTTGCCCGAGGAGAGAAGTCTTGGCCCAGGAGTATCGTGTCCCGAGGGCCTTCCCCGTCACAGTTGTTGGTAGTTACCCGAAGATGCCGGAGGCCCAGGAGGCTATCAAGCTGAGGCGCAAGGGCGTTATCGGTGAGGAGGAGTTCCACGAGAGAGTCAGGCCAGCTATAAGGAAGGTTATCGAGGACTATCTATGGGCTGGCGTCGATATACTGAGTGATGGGGAGCAGAGCAGGGAGGACATGGTTGTCTATTTCGCGGAGAGGCTTAAGGGGTACCGGGTTGGTGACTGGGTAAGGATATTCGATAATGTCTACTTCCGCAAACCAGTTGTCCACGAGAAGGTAGAGTACGTTGCCCCGATGGCGGTTATGGACTGGGAGTACGCGCAGAGCATCTCCCAGGGTAGGCCCGTCAAGGCGATACTAACTGGGCCCTACACGATGGCTGACTGGAGCTTCGACACACATTACGGTGATCGCCGAGAACTAGTACTCGAGCTAGCAAGGGTGCTCCGAGGAGAGATAGAAGAGTTCGTGAAGCGGGGAGCCCGGTACGTACAGGTAGACGAGCCAGCCCTGCCCGCAAGGCCCCGCAGGGAAGAAGCAGAGCTGGTGAAGGAGGCCCTAGAAGTGATGCTGAGGGGCATAGAGGCTAAGAAGATTGTGCACATATGCTTCGGGAGAATAGAGAAGCTCATACCCTACATACTAGAGTTCCCCGTCGACCAGATAGACCTAGAGTTCAAGAACTCCGATTTCAAGCTACTACCCTATCTCAAGGAGTACGGCTTCAACAAGGAACTAGGCTACGGCGTAGTCGATGTGCACAGCCTAAGAGTAGAAACCGTGGACGAGGTAATAGACGCTGTGGAGCGCCTCATGAAGCTAGACATACTAGGACCAGAGAAAATATACCTAGACCCAGACTGCGGCCTCAAAAGACTACCCAGGGAGATAGCGAGGCAGAAACTACGCTCAATAGCCGAGGCAGCAAGGAAGCTAAGAAAACAATACGGCTACGAAGACTAAGCCCCTTCTTTAGCCCCTGCAACTTTTGGTATAGTCCTGAAGCTTTTCCGGAGTAATCACGACTCCTTCTACTGGGTATTCATGGCCTCGGAGAAACTCCATGAAGCTGTAATCTATTGTGAGAAACGGCGTCTCCGTAAACAAAGCTGTCGCGTAATACAAGTCATCTATGTAGTCCCTATGCCCATCGCGGTAAAGTCTTATTGCCTCAACAAAAGCCTTCGGCGGAGGAGTCAGCAATTGATAGGTCTCTCGGACAGCCCTGATACCTGTCTCTATAAGGCTCAGCTTGTTCTCCGGAGCAATTTTCAGAACCTTCCAGAGAGCCTCCAGTAGACCAGCTTCAAGGTAATAGACTCTTAGTCTCCGGAATAGAGGTATTGCTGACATACGATCTTCTCAACCTCTACACCGAGAGCGGGGAGAAGGAAACTAGTATCAATCAATACCCGGCACTTAGCTCTCTCCATTAATGTAGCCTCTTTGCTGCTTTATGCTCTCCTCCTCTAGCTCCCTAAGGGTGATTTTTGCGAATTTTTCTCCCCGGAGAGACAGCGTTATCGCGTCTCTTACGGGTACCAAGATGATCTTATTATCTTCTACACGTAGCTCTAGAACAGTGCCCTCCTTAATACCTAGTCTCTCTGCGACACTCTTCGGTATAGTAATGGTTCTCTTCTTTCCGACACGTATCTGCTTCACTAAGCTCATTAGTACTCGCCCTAACCCCTAAATAAAATAGAATAAGCGAGTAAACGAGGTGATAAGTGTTCTCTATCCTATTCAGTGCTTTCTAAAGAGGTGCTATGAGTTTACGGGATAGCGGATGTAAATAATCCTTAAAGGCCTATAATACCGTTATTTAGAGGTCGCCCTGTATCTTTAGCGCCCGTGTTATTTCTTCCCAGTTGGTCTCTATCTCTTTCTTTATCATCTCTACGTCCTCTGGCTTGAGGTGGCGGAATCTCCCCTGTAGCTTTAGGTACTCCTCTACCGGCTTTCTCTTCTCTGGGTCTATGAGCCGGTTGCTTGGCGGGTTGAGTCTTAGCTTGCCGTTCTCGTACTCATATAGTATCCATGCGCCGGTCTCTACTGCTAGCTGGGCTATCTTTGCTGTTAGGCTTGGATCGAATCTCCATCCCACGGGGCAGGGGGCGTGTAGGTGGATGTACTTGAAGCCCCTTATACTCGCAGCCTTCTTTAGCTTGGCTATGAAGTCCCATGGGTAGCCCACGCTCGTTGTCGCTACGTAGGGTACCCGGTGCGCGGCCACGATCTGTGGTAGGGGTTTCTTGAACTGCCTCTTACCAGTATGCGTAGTAGTGGTCCATGCGCCGTAGGGTGTTAGGCCGCTCCTCTGTATACCAGTGTTCATGTAGGCCTCGTTGTCTACGCAGATGTAGATTATGTCCTCGCCCCTCTCAGCTGCCGCGCTTAGGGCCTGGAACCCTATATCGGCTGTACCGCCGTCACCAGCCCATACAACTACCTGGGCATCAACACCTCTCCTCTTCAGCGCCCTGGCAAGCCCGCTCGCTGTGGAGGCAGCTGCTGCGAATACTATGTTTAGTATGGGTAGCCCGAAGCCCTGCCGGGGCCACAGGCCCTGGATAACGGAGCTACAGCCCGCGGGGATCACTACTACTGCTTTGTCGCCGAGCGCCATGCCTAGGTACTTGAACCCCATCGACTCTGGGCAGCCTGGGCACGCAGCGTGGCCCGGCATCACGTATGGCTTCTTGGGGAGCTTCTTAATGTTCACGGCCATGGGTGATCACCTCAGCTGGTTAGTCTAGCTTGACGTGGCTTGAGGGATATGTGGGGAAAATCTTGCCCAGGTGGTACCACATTGCTGGTATGTAGACTCTCCCGTGCTCCTCTACTAGCTGTATCGCCTTCTCAGTGAAGCGCTCGATGTCCTCATAGGATATGTCAACTCCGCCAATGCCAGCTGGTACCCCTATCATGCTTGGTTTTGCCTCGAGGGCGCTGCTGAGCTCTAGGAATAGTGGCCCAGCGTGACCAGTTGAGAGGCTACGGTCCATTACGATTACTGCTCTCTTGCTCATCGCTGCCTCTCGTACATCGCTCCAGGGGAATGGCCTTATCCAGCGAAGCCTCATTACTCCTACCCTGTAGCCCTTCTCCCTCAGCTTGTCGGCGGCTATCTTTGCGTCGCCCATCCATGACCCGGTACCAGCTACTATGTAGTCGGCGTCGCTGCACTTGTAGCACTCTACTAAGTCGCTATAGTCTCTGCCAAAGTACTTCGCGTACTCCTTACCGACCTCCCGGATAACCTTGACGGCGTTCTCCATGCTCTGCTGCATATCCATTCTCAGCTCCTCGAAGTACTCGTCTGGCACCAGGTTGCCCATCGCTTTTGGCTCGCCCGGCTCCATTACGTAGGGCTGTCTCCTCGGAGGCAGGAACTCGTCCACGGTCTCCTGGTCGGGTAGCTCCACGGGCTCAACAGTGTGGCTTAGTATGAAGCCATCAAGCCCAACTATGCCTGGTAGGTATACTCTCGGGTCCTCGGTTATCCTGAACATCTGGAGTGTTAGGTCGAATGCCTCCTGGTTGTTCTCGGCCATCGAGACTAGCCAGCCAGTGTCACGGGTAGCTAGTATGTCCTCGTGGCTCACATGGATGTTCCACGGCGGCCCCATCGCCCTGGTAACGACGGCCATTACTACTGGTATCCTGCTACCCGCTGTCCACCACAGTACCTCGTACATGTACATGAGCCCGTGGCTACTCGTCGCAGTGAAGGCCCTGACACCGCCGATTGCTGCTCCGTAGGTCGCTGCTAGAGCGCTGTGCTCGCTCTCAACGTGTATCATCTCGGCATCCATCTCTCCCTTGGATATGAGCTCGTCTATCTTCTCCACTATGATTGTCTGCGGGGTTATCGGGTAAGCAGCGACAACCTCCACCCTGGCGTACTTAGCAGCGTATGCTACCGCCTCATTACCCCTCATAGCTAGTAGCTTAGGCATTCCCATCACCCTCCTCCTTCTCCTTTGCCAGGAACTTGGACTCATCAACCATGTCTATCGCCTTAACGGGGCAAACAGCTGCGCAGACACCACAGCCCTTACAATAATCATAATCGATGACCGGTATGTCCTGGCCACGGGGCCCCTTACCAGGCACCATCTCTATCACGTTATCGGGGCAATAGAGCCAGCACAGGTAGCAACCAGTACACTTCTCAGTATTCACCACCGGGCGCTGAGTCCTCCAATAACCAGTCTTACCCATAGCGCCAGGACCAGCCATCGACAAGGGAAGCTTATGGCCTGCTGGCTCAACTACGGCTACTACTCCCCTCTTCCGCGACTCCTCCGACTCGGACACGGCCATGAACCACCCCACCAGGGGAAAGGCACGCGAAGAAAACAACGTGATAGGGCCTAGTCGTGCCTAGTACTCGTCACCTCCTGTAGCTCCTCGTAAGCCCTTCTAGCCGCCAGCGCGTTAGCCTCCGCTATCTTTGGCCTCGTCTCCCAGTACAACCGGATAGCCTCCATGACAGCGTCTATCGAGACCAGGCCAGTAGCCCTAGCAAGTGCACCGAGCATAGCAGTGTTCACCACCGGCCACCCGGCCACGACGAGGCCAAGCTCCTTAGCAATCCTCGTGGCGTTAACCACGTATAGCCGGGCCTCCACGCCTCCAAGATCAATGGGCTCCGGGAGATTAGCCACGATCCTTATCCCAGGCTTGATGCCCGCGAGCACCCTGTCACGCTCAACCATGAGCAAGCCAGGGTCGAGGACGACTAGTACATCGGGTCTCCTAACCATACTATGAACCGGTACTGGCCGGGGAGCAATCCTCGCGAACGCCAATACATGGGCGCCTCTACGCTCAGCACCGAAGCTCGGGATAGCCTGGCCCCACTTACCCTCCAGCAGCGCTGCCTGAACCAGTATAGAGGCAGCAGTAACAGCGCCCTGGCCTCCACGTC
>JALVKZ010000102.1 GCA_027033675.1 Pyrodictiaceae archaeon
GTTAAGGAAAGTAGAGCCAGGCCTCGAGTACGAGCTAGTCATAGTGAAAACCAAGGGAGACATACACGTAGATAAACCATTCAAAGAGATAGGCGGGAAAGGCCTCTTCGAGAAAGAGGTCAACCTGGCAGTCCTAGAGGGCAAAGCCGATATAGCAGTCCATAGCTTAAAGGATGTGCCGAGCCAAGTAACCCCTGGCCTAGTACTAGCGATGACGCCGCCACGCGACTCTCCTTTTGACGCGCTAGTCACGCGTAGTGGTGCGAAGACTATATGGGATTTGCCCAGCGGCGCAGTAGTTGGCTCCTCGAGTGCTCGCCGAGTAGCAATGCTCAAGCATGTTAGGCGGGATCTTGTCTTCAAGCCTCTCCGAGGCAATGTTGATACGAGGCTCCGGAAGCTACAGCAAGGAATGTATGACGCAATTATCGTCGCCGAGGCAGCTATTCAGCGCCTAGGTCTAGATATAGAATATTGGAGAATACCACTTGACGTCCTAGTACCCGCTCCTAGCCAGGGCATAATAGGCATCTATACACTAGGCAAGCGCATAGACTTAGTAGAGCTACTGGGGAAAGCCAGTCACCGAGAAACAATGATACTAGCACGAGCAGAGAGAGCATTCCTAAGCAAAGCAGGCGGAGGCTGCCACGTACCACTAGGCGGGTACGCCTGGCTAGAGAAGGGAGCACTGAGACTCTACGCAGCCATCGCCAGCACTGATGGCTCGAAAAAGGTAAGTATTGAGGTGGAAGGTAGCCCAGAGACCCCGGAATCGGTTGGTATACTAGCAGCCCTAGAGCTAAGGGAAAAGGCAAGAAAAGCTGGCATAGAGCCCGAGAACCCGTAACCCATAGCTAGTCAGCCCGTTTCTCGTCAAGAAACCTTGATGCCTTTCTCTCTACCGGGATCAAGGAGAATAGAGGAAAGGGGGTATTCGTGGAGAGCTGTGGCCACGGAGTTGTATACATAGTTGGAGCAGGGCCGGGGGACCCCGAGCTACTAACTATCAAGGCAGCTAGGCTCATTAGGGAAGCTGATGTCATAGTATATGATCGACTAGCGCCGATAGAATTCATAGAGAGAAACGCTAAGCCAGGCTCCGAGCTAATCTATGCAGGTAAGAGACCAGGCCATCACGCTCTGACACAAGACGAGATAAACAAGCTACTTGCCGAGAAAGCTTGTGAGGGCAAAACAGTTGTACGAGTACATGGCGGTGACCCCTTCCTCTTCGGTAGAGGAGAAGAGGAGTGTCTCTATCTCGCCAAGAAGGGAGTAAAGTGCATAGTCGTGCCCGGGGTTACGAGCGCTATAGCGGCACCGGAGCTCGCCTGTATACCGCCAACCTCGCGGCTAGTAGCCTCGAGCCTCGCCATTGTGCCCGGTAGGGAGGCTGCTGAGAAAAAACAGCGAAGGGTAAACTACGCCGCTATAGCGAAGAGCGTTGATACCTTGATAATACTCATGGGTGTTAGTAGGCTGGGGGAGATAGTTAGAGAGCTACTTAGCGGCGGCATAGACCCGGAAACTCCGGTAGCGATTATAGAAAATGCCTCGCTTCCGAGTCAGAGAACAATAGTAGGCAAGCTCAGGGACATAGT
>JALVKZ010000103.1 GCA_027033675.1 Pyrodictiaceae archaeon
CTTACGAGGCCGGTGCTCTGCCCGCTGAGCTACGGCGGCGCGTTATCCCATGTATAGAGTTTCCGGTTAAGTACGAGTAGCGGTTTATTTAAGGATTCCCGGGACCCTATGTCAATCTCTACTTGGAGCCGATGAGGTTACACGCAGGCCTAGTACAGCCCCTGTATGGGGCAATGATAGTGCCCGTCCACGCCGAGGCTTGATGGGCTCAGCGCTCAGCCATGATCTTCATAGCGTTATGGGTTGCTCTGTTCCCTCTCTATCATCATTGCGGTGTTCTAGTTCCAGGTGGGTCTAATTTTATAGGGTGCCTTATACAGCCCTGGTTCTAGGGGGTCTAGTAGCGTGTTATCAAGACGCACTATGATGCTTATAAGCCAGGTTTACATAGTGGTACTCGCTTATGCTTTCGTAGCGTTTCCGAGGTATGTGTGGCTTCTCTTCCTAATCTATCTAGGCTTAATGATGGGTTTAAGTGCATATAGTGCGCGTGGCGGCGTTAAAACAGGAGTTACGAGAGCCGATATTGAGAGGGCTAGGCAGTTGTTACGCGAGGAGAACGCGCTCCAGCTGGCGATGGAGGATGAGGAGCTTCTTGCTCTATACTCTAAGCAGATGAAGATATCAATGATATCCTTTGCTGTGTTATTTCTCTATATTCCCTTATTCTATGCCGTAAGGTACTACTACAAGAGCCTCGTCGAGTTCCTTAAGAGTATTGGTGCTCCTAGTGATACTGTTGCTGGGTTTATCATATGGCTCTCGCTCTTCGAATTAATGACAGTAATAAGCTTCCTAATACAGAGACGTGGCGGTGTTGGAGATAAGCCTATTGCGCCAATGGTTCCCAAGGGATTTATTGTGACAGATAAAGGTATACTGCTTAAGGGATCACTTGGGAGGATTATTGGCTTTCCTTTGCCGGAGGGTACAAGAGTAGAGGTAAATGAGGCTAAAGGCTATGTGGAGATAATAGAGCCTAAGGGCACACGGATAAGACTATACACTATGAAGGCTAAGAGGCTATATGAGATAATACAGAGATACGGGCTTAGAAAAAAGAAGGAAGAGTCCTAGATCTTACTTTCTTCAACCATCTTGTACTCTAAGCCTTCCAGCTCTGGATGTTTCTCGAGTTCCTCGAGCATAGCCTCTAGTCGTTCTTTCTCCTTAATCCACCCCTGGGGGCATCCTTCGCCGACGCGAATTGGCTTATCAAGTCTAGATAGCAGAACTACTCTGCTCTCTATTTGCTGCGATACTATCTTGTATCCGGTCATGTCTGCGAATTTCTTGGCTATGCGTAGTACCTCTAAGTGTCTTAGCATATCCTCCTTTCTGAGCCTCTGTCTAGACGCACCAACGTACATATAGGATTTTAGCTCAATATATGTTGGCTGGGATACCTCTACCATTTTTACCCAGGCTTTGAGTGCTTGGTCGTGGATATTGAAGCTCCTCACAAGAGTGAATCTTATCACTGTTGGGCTTGAAAAGCTTGGCAAGAGTTCTAGTGTTTTCCAAGTAAGCTCCCATGCCCGCGGCACTAGAGGTCTGTTAAACTTATTATAGCTATCCTTATCCCAGGCCTCTATGCTTATATATAGCTGTGTTGGCTCCTCCTCTAAGTTGGCTAGAACATCGGGCCTTACTCCTCGCGTGACAAGAAACGTTGTTATCCCGCGTCTATGATACTCCTTGATGAGTTCGCCTAAGCGCGGATATAGAGCAGGTTCGCCTGTAAGGCTAATTGCGGCGTGGCGTGGCTTCATCGCCTCCTCTATTCTTCTACGCATTCTGTCATCAAGGCGTGGATGACCGAGATATCCCATGACTGATTCTCTATGTGCCTCGATGCTTCCCTCAACAATGAGTTCGGGATCATCTACCCATGGTAGCTTTGTCTCATCGAACTTAAGCGTATCAGTTGGCCTTAGACGCCAGCAGTGTAGGCATGCGTTCCAGCACCAGAGAGCAGCTGGTGTCATCTGTATGCACTGATGGCTAGCAATGCCATAGAACTTACACTTATAGCAAAAACGTTCCTCAACTATGGCTGCATGTGTCCAGTGACACTTCTTATAAGCACTATGTCTCCCAATTATTATGTAGCCTTGCTTCTCTAGGATCTTATATAGAGTCCTATACGGCTCAGGGAAATCATCTATCCGGAATCTCCAGCGTTTACCCCTAACAGTTCTCAAACTTATTTGCTGCAACCCCTATCCCCCCACTCTCTTGTACACGTGTTAACACAGCCGGACTAATAACTGCTGCAACCCCTATCCCTTACTATCAAGTTTTACTAGCGCATCCTGATAGCACATAGGAAGTGTATTTAATCGTGTACTTAAGTCCTACCAGCTACTAAGAAAAACTTGCCCTTTCCTGTAAAAATAAGAGGGGTTGAGGAGCACACCCTTTAGATGACCTCGTATAGGGATGAATAAAGTGGCCAGGACCGACCCCATCACACCCGGCTGCTCAGCGCTCCGCCATTAAGCAAGCCTCATATTTCGGGCCCAAAGGTCTTCATCATTGCGGGTGCTGAACCAACACCTAGCTGAGGAAACACGTGATGAATTCCCTGTGGACTGAGTACAAAAGCTACCTATGGATCATCAATATCTATGGGTTCCCTATTCTTTTCAACTATTTTCCAGAATTCCTCAACGCTGCTAATACGTTTAAGCGAGGAGTTCTCAAGTGCTCCCTCTATGCGTAGTAGGCGCCTCTTAAATTCTATTCCTCTGCTATATCCTCCTAGTCCTCGTAGAGATACAACCCGATGACAAGGTACCACTACCAGGTCTCTGTTTTGGCGCATATAGGTACCTATAGCTCTAGGAGAAGTGCCACTAAGCCTTGCTAGTACGGAGTACGTAACAGTATAGCCAATCGGCACGAGCATAGTTAATAAGTATACGATATCTCTGCGTGTCTGGGGGTCCTTCCAGCTCACCCTTTCAGCACCATATGATCAGTTTGCTGCGGGGAGGTTAAGTCATCCCCCCAATACGCCTCATACCATATTGGCAGTGATTAATAATGCTCGCTATTTCTATCTATAAGGTGTTGTCTCCATCGCTATAAACTCCCTGGTAAATAGTCTGCCAAGGCGTAAGGTATATAGAGGAGGTCTTAGATGTAGTACTTCTTAGTACATGGTGGATGGCGGGGTAGCCTAGCGGGGTAGGGTAGCCTGGTAGCCCGCGGGGCTCATAACCCCGAGGTCGGTGGTTCAAATCCACCCCCCGCTACCAAGAGCCCGCAAACCGCGGGCCCCCGCCACTACTTCTTACTCCTCTGATAGTTGTTTAGGTTCGGTTGTCCCTCATACACTCTTGGCATTACTGGTCAAATCTAGGGTGTTTGATAACTAGGCAAAAAGTAATGAGGCTTGAGCTGCCGTTTAAACTCAGCAGTGTGGAGGCAGTAGACAATAATATTAGATCGTATAAAGTCTTCTTCTACAAGAACAAATTATTTGTTGAACTCTTATCTAAGGGTAGAGTATCGCAAGTTATTCCCCTAAATGGGTCAGTGGTGCAGTTACCTAAATGCCGAGAGGCTGGATGGCGGGCTAGAGGCCCTAATGCGATTTACTATACTAAGTCCTCGAGGTTTAGTGATTCCCTGAGGTTCTGTTGGAGAGACAATTGCTTATGCGAGTCATCTGATAATATTAAAGTAGTCAGTGTTTTTGATTACTCTGACTCAGTAGCATTAATATATAGAAAAGGCCGCGAATACTATGCCATAATAGATGACTTAAGCGGATTTACGTCAACATGGATAGCTAATGAAAAGCCTCAACGTATATTGTTTCGCAACGGTGTTCTCCTCCTAGTCTTTAAGGACTACATGAGAATCCTTTCACCGGGCACGGGGCTTATTGATGTAGCGCTAACAGAGGAAATCGAGCCACTCGGCATTGATTTATCCCAGGGCCCTAGCTCTGTTATGCTATATAGTAAGTCGAGTAAAATATTATTCTCTTTGTCTCGTGCTAATGGTGTTGAGCCTCTTGCTAGCTGTGACGATGTTATAAACATACGTGATATACATGGATCTTCTTTAGTTCTTTGCGATTTTGAGCCTATTAACGGTACATTTTATCCATTCTATGCGGGAAAAATATTTGTTGATATATTTAACTATACTAATAATTTTAATATAATTAATCCATATATTTTATCATTTATAGAAAATGATAATAAAAGGTACTTTGTAGTAGCTATTATAGCTTCTTCATCGATATATATTACTGTTTTAAGGAGAGAAGGCATAAATATAAAAAAGGTAATGGCATCAGCTGATCTCCATAACGTAGAGAGATTAGTACTCAAGAGTATAGAGAAGTTATTTGGGCCCGTGGACCTTAATGATAGTATCGGTAATATCAATGCTCTAATATACAGTGCCGGGCAAAATACTATTTGTTTTGGCACGTATTGCGGGAAGTGTATTATACGTGTAAACGGACTAGATGTTGGCGAAGAAAGGATAGTGTTACACATTGGCGCGAAAAGCTATGAGCCAAGCCATATCTTTGGCTCGGAGGTTGTATTTGTTATTAATTACGATAGTGCATGCGAAGACGATGCTTTTGAGAATCTAGAGCTGTGTTACGAGGATAAATGTGTGCCTATTACAGCCAAGTCTAAGAGACATCTTGATGCACAGCTTGTATGCGAACCATTACGATTTAGTGATATAGGGGAAATTATCGCTAAATGCAAGATTAAGGGTAGAGTATTGCGTATTATTAGGTATTCACCCTGCATTTTAGTGCCGGAAGATAATAAGAGTATCAAAGTGTACGTTGGTAAAGGAAATGACTGCATAATTGGCCTAGTTACTCCGCAGGGGTATGTAGTTAGGCAATATATAAGCTATAAACAGCTAGTGGGACCACTCGTTAAAGAGGTTCCTCGGCTTATTTCGGTAAAGCCCATGGGGATTCACGGCTATTCATTGCTTGTTAGTCTCAATTACGAAAAAAATGGGATTATCCCAATAAGTATAAACGA
>JALVKZ010000104.1 GCA_027033675.1 Pyrodictiaceae archaeon
AAGAGTGGCTCCGGCTTCCCTATACGGTGCCCGGGGCTCACTAGGAACTTTCCTTCTACTCTCCTCCATATTCCATTCTCATGCACGCTTCCAGGCATGTTTAGTATCTTCCAAAGCCTCCCAGCGCTACTTGGTGTGAAGGGCGCTAGTAGGACTGCGAGAGTTGCTACAGCATTTATGGAGACATAGATTGTTGTTGCTGCGTCGCTTGGATCCTTTTTTATAGCGTCCCATGGTGCCTTGGCGTTTAAGTATTGGTTTCCCCTACGAGCAAGTTCTATGACTTCCTCGAGTGCTTGCTTGAGGCGGAATGATTCTATTTGATCCGAGACGCGTCCTGGCGCGCTCTTTATGTACTCGCTATACTCCTTGTCTATCTCGCTGAACTTGCCTGGCTCGGGAACCGTGCTATTGAACCGGGTCTCGGTGAATCTTAGTACTCTATGAATGAAGTTCCCGATATCGTCGTTCATGTCTTTGTTAACTATCTTTACGAGTTCTTTCCAGGTAAAGTCGGTATCCTTTGTCTCTGGGCGGATCTTTATGAGCACGAATCTCCAGTAGTCGGCAGGGAGTAGTTCTAGTGCCTCATCTATCCATATTCCCCAGCGCCTGCTCTTAGAGAACTGTTCTCCCTCGAATAAGAGATATTCTGTAGCCGATATAAACCATGGTAGTACATAGGGATCGCCGCTAGCCATAAGCATTGCAGGGAATATTATGGAGTGGAATGGTATGTTATCTTTGCCTATGAAGTACACGGTTCTAGTTTCTTTGTTAAACCAATAACGCTTCCAGAGCTCTGGGTCATTCATCTTAATCCCATACTCCTTTGTAGCAGAGATATAGCCGAGGAGGGCGTCAAACCACACGTATATAGTCTTTCCTTCCGCTCCTGGGAAGGGGGCAGGTATTCCCCATTTGTTATCTCGGGTAATGCTTCGTGGTTTCAGCCCCTCCTTTACCCAGTTAATGCTATAGTTCTTGACTTTTGGTGGAAGATTGCTATTTTCTAGCCATTGTAGTAGCTTCTCTTGTAGCTTTGGTAGGTCGAAGAACCAGTGTTTGCTCTTCCGGAACTCCACGGGCCCTCCGCATATGGCGCATCTAGGGTTTATTAGTTCTGTTGGGTGTAGGAGCCTGCCACAATTATCGCACTGGTCTCCATGTGCTTTGGGATAGCCGCAATAGGGACAGGTTCCGATAACGAAGCGGTCAGGTAGGAACATTTTGTCACGTGGGCAGTAGGGGAGAATATCATCCTGCGTAAAGATATAGCCATTGTTGTAGAGCTTCATCATGAACTCTTTAACGAATTCTTTGTGCACGTCGCTCTCAGTGCGGGTATAGTTGTCAAAGCTAATGCCGTATTGGTTGAAAAGAGTCGTTATGTATTCGTGTGCTTGGTCGGTGAGCTGCTTAGGGTGAACGCCTCTCTTAATAGCCTCTATCTCTATGGGTGTTCCGTGCTCATCGCTGCCACTGACAAAGATGACGTCCTCTCCTTTTAGCCTAAGGTATCGAGCGAAAACGTCAGCAGACAATATAGAGCCTATTAGATTGCCTAGGTGTGGGACGTTGTTAACGTAAGGCCATGCAGATGCTACAATCCACTTCGCCATAGTCTGCCCCTCTGGGCTAAAATAGCCGCGTCACAGACAAATAATAAATTTCTAAACACTTTACTACATCGTACTCGCGTCACATATGTGTGGGTAGCTATGAAGAGGCATGTTGCAATAGGTAACATTAATCTTGATATCTACGTAGTTGTCGACCACATACCGGGGCCCGATGAAGACGCCACGGCACTAGAGATGTACATGGGGCCCGGTGGCGCGGCTGCAAACTATGCAGTGGCAGCTGTACGGCTTGGTCACGAGGCCTACTTGGTAGGACACCTGGGACTACAAGGTCTTGGGGCCTTTCTTCTGGAAGCGTTAAAAGAGAGTGGAGTAAAAACAGATCACGTCGTTATCCATAGGGATAAGCAACCGGGCATAGTGGTCATCTTGGTTTCGCAAAATGGTGAGCGGGCAATGGCTACTATGCGTGGCGCCAATCTACTGCTCAGGGGAGACGAGGCAACTACGGAGACAGATATTCTGCATATAGCAAGCCGTGAACCCGAGATAGTAAAGCGCGCTGCCAGAAGCATTAGTTCATCCTTTATTAGCTATGATCCCGGGGGACGCATAGCTCGGCAGTATGGGAGTAAACTGTTAAATGAAGTAATAGACCGGGTAGACCTAATTGCCGTGAACCGCGTAGAAGCAGACCTCGTCTTTGGTTCATCTGAGCCAGAGGAACTCGCTCAAAAGCTTAGAGGAAGGCTTACCTACATTTTACTTAAGAAGGGTGCTCAAGGCGCTGTACTCGTTACTAGAGAAGGCTACTACTTTGTCGAAGCCTACACCGAGGGCAGAGTCGTAGACACAACTGGAGCAGGCGACGTTTTCATATCTGTACTTAACTCGTATATAGCAGAAGGTAAGAGCATATCGGAGGCACTACGGGCTGCTAGCATAGCTGCTGGGCTTAAAATAATGAAGCGTGGTGCCCAGAGTGCGCCTCCACGAGAAGAGGTTGAGAAAAGATTATCGCAAGAAAAACCACGAGTACTCTTCACTGGGTTCCAGTAATCACATTTCGGTTAATATTGACTGTAGACTGCCTGGAGGAAGATACTGTGCTAAGTGTTGCTATAATACTGAGATGCCGCTAACAAAGGAAGACATAGAGCGTATTGAGAAGCTAGGGTACCCCCGTAGCTACTTCGTCCAAGTAGATGAAAACGGGGTACCGCGGTTACGTAACGTGAACGGGCACTGTATTTTCCTAGATCCTCGTACTGGTAGATGCAAGATTTATCCCTATAGGCCTCTAGGGTGTAGGTTGTACCCCCTAGTGTATGTTCCTGGTGAAGGAGTTATCGTTGACCCCTTGTGCCCGAAGGCACGCCAGGTTCCTAAGGATATTGTTAATAAATATTCTAGGTACATAATAAAACTTGTAAAAATGATATATGGTGAAGAAGTTCTTCTAGAGGATTAGCTTCTCGCCTCTGAGCCTCCTAAGTAGCACCCTATATGTTGGTGTAATGCTTCTAGGGTGGTTAGCGGCTATGTCGTTGAGCCTAGTTACTGCTGTGTTTCGCGGCGTCTTCTTGACTTCCTCAGGGTTATTGTAGGCTTTTTCAGCGATTTTCTTTAGGGCATTAGCGTATCTCTCTATTTCGCGGCGGGGTTCCGACTCAGTAAATTCTATCATGAGTGCTTCGTCAACTATTAGTGGGAAGTATATCGTAGGGGCGTGTAGGCCTTCGTCCAACAAGGCTTTGGCTACATCGAGTGCTCTTACTCCTGTCTCCTTCTCTAGCGGCTTGGCTGATATGACGACTTCGTGCTTCCTAGGTCTCGTAGGATCGTATGGCAGCTCGTAGCCCTTGGCATCCCTCATTAAGGCTATAAAATAATTCGTGTTTATTACGCTCTGTATAGCTGTTTCTCTTAACCCTTCTCCACCTAGCGAGGCTATGTAGAGAAACGCCTTTACAAGAGGTACTGTATTACCATAATAGGCCCTTATTCTACCAATACACTTCTCGCATCTATAATCCCAGTAGTACTTATTGCCGTTCTTCTCCACCAATGGTCGTGGCAGATAATCAACAAGGGGTCCTTTGGCACATACAACGCCAGCCCCGGGGCCTCCCCCGCCATGGGGAGTTGAGAATGTTTTATGCAGGTTCAGGTGAACTATGTCGAAGCCCATATCGCCTGGCCTTACCAGCCCCATTATGCCATTGAGGTTTGCTCCATCATAGTATAGTAGCGAGTTATTAGAGTGAAGTATGTCAGCTAGCTCCAGTATTTTATCCTCAAATATACCAAGGGTATTGGGGTTTGTTAGCATCATTCCGGCGACACGAAAACTTAGTACAGCTTTTATGGCCTTGAGATTAACTGTCCCGCTTTGGGTTGATGGTATCCTTATTACCTTGAACCCAGCCATAGCTGCACTAGCTGGGTTGGTGCCGTGCGCCGAGTCGGGTATGAGCATCTCGTCGCGGTTCTCGCCTTGGTCGCTAAAATACTTCTTAATCATGAGTGCGCCGGCTAGCTCGCCAGCAGCCCCTGCTGGGAGTTGTAGACTGCACCTATTCATTCCGGTTAGTTCAGCGAGCCACTTCTCAAGAAGGTATAGTATCTCTAGTAGCCCTTGGACTGTATCCCCGTCCTGGTATGGGTGAAGATATGCTATGCGGGGATCTCTCGCTATAGCCTCGTTAATCTTGGGATTATACTTCATCGTGCACGAGCCGAGCGGGACAGGGCCAACGTCAACTCCATAGCTCATCTGGCTTAATCGAGTAAAGTGACGTATCACCTCAACTTCGCTCATACCTGGTAGTTGTGGTGCTTCTTCCCGCAATAATCCCTTTTCTTTGAGTGTCTCCTCGGGCTCGGAGCCGAGCTCTTTAAGCATTTCCTCCTCTTCGTCCTTGAAGGGTATTATGTAGCCAGTTTTCTCCGGATCACCTATATCATATACTAGTGGTTCCTCCCACTTGGCTTGTCTCCATCCCTTTCTCAGCCCAGTCATAGCGCCTCACCTATGGCTGTAACAAGGAGATCAATGTCCTTCTTGCTGTGTGCCTCCGTTACGCAGAAAAGCGCTAAATGCTTGTCATAGAGGGGTGGCTTATCGCCTAGGTAGAGACCACCCATTATGCTCCTTGAACGTAGGTGCTTGTGTATCTCGTTGTACGGCTTGGGGAACCTCGCAACAAATTCCTTGAAGAACTCGGAGCTAAAACGCGGCGCTTCTACCCCGATACCTCGTAGCTTCTTAGCTGCATAGTGGCTTCGGATCCATATAGTTCTCGCTAATTCCCTTAGCCCTTTCCCGCCTAGGAGTACGAGGAATGCTGCTGCAGCTACAGCGAGTAGTGCCTCGTTGCTCGTTATGTTTGAGGTTGCTTTCTCTCTACGTATGTGTTGCTCTCTAGTCTGTAGTATCATTACGAAGCC
>JALVKZ010000105.1 GCA_027033675.1 Pyrodictiaceae archaeon
TCCTGAGAATAACATGCATTAGTGCAAGCTTTGCAATATTTTTTGCCTTCTCTACTTCAGCTTCTCTTACCTCTCTAGGGACTTGCCTAGTGCTTTTTTTGACTGCATGTATGAAGCGCGGTATTAGGATTGGATTAGCTATTTGCAGGCGAGCTATAAAGGTTGGGTGCATTGCTGTTAGGTGTGTGTGAGCATCTGTTATGGTATCTAGCCCACTAGTCTCTAGGGCTCTTACTTGACTGCCTGCCAATCTTTCAGCTACTCGTTGAGGCAGCGTCGAGAGATATGCGGCTACTAGGTATTCTTGAGGGATATAACGTGTTAGCCAGTAATATAAGTCAAGAACATCTAACGCATTATTTGCGAATATATTGGAATGACGTAGTGTTAGTACGTTGAAGCGGGATTCGATAAGTTCTCGTGCTAAACATCTTAGAAATAGATAGAGGGTATAAGTGCTTTTCTGCACTGCTCGTAGTCTATTGCAATTCTCTGTGAGTAATTCATAAAATGATTGAAGAGTTTTTATTTCTTGTATATCATATATTCTTATAATTCGAGAAAAGAATGATTCGGATAGATATCTAGGATTAACATGCATACTAGCGAGAATATAACTATAACTGTCATCTTGAATGATATTCTCGTTATTTAGGATACCTTGAAGTACCCTCCAAGCAGCTTGAAGAATTAATTTGAGCTGTACATCTCTTTCCCCAAAACCTGTTGGATGATATGGTAAGATAAGCGTTGAATAATATAGTGCAAGCGCATTCCAGTCTACCACTAATTACACCCGACTGACCTACTACTCATTAGCGCTTGCACCTTCTTCAGACAAGGTTTGTTTCTCAAGTACATAGAGCAGGGCTGCTCTCGTAAACCATGGTATCGGTACTTTATCGTTTAATAGAAATACTCTTAGCGCCCTTAACCACGCCATATAATCCACCGGACTAATTATACTCCACTTTTTGGTCTTTGCGTCTTTTGCATCTCGTTTAAGTACGTTTATACGTCTACTTATGCTTTCTAGGCCCTCTACAGTAGCTTTATCTATAATAGTCGCTTTTTCCTCTGCCTTGCTCTCCTTTGTCTTATTCTTCTTTACTTCACTATTCTTTACTTTACTAAGCGCGCTTATTATTCTATATAATGTCCCTTTATAGCTTAAGTTATATACTCCTCTATCTATCTCTATACGAAATGTACATTTTTCTTCAATCTTTAGATTTTTCTTTAACGACCCGGCCAGCGAAACAAATCGATCTATGACGAATGGCTTTGTAAGCAATATAAGTGATTTAAATTCATTACTTGGAATATTATCATTATTTACATTACTATAGATTATATCTATTACTGCGGCAACATATGCTAATAATATACGGGTTATCCATTCCTCTGACTCAGCGCAAGTAAGGCTTGGCGGTATGTATTGTTTTATAGTATTAATCGCATTATTCATTAGCTCCACTAGGAGTATTGAGGCATCGATGCTCGAAAACATTGGCATAGGAAGAGGTTCCTCGCCTATGTAGAGTATGGGTTCGTTGACTATATTAGCGGAATAGGATGGGTTCTTTAGGCGTGTTATTTCG
>JALVKZ010000106.1 GCA_027033675.1 Pyrodictiaceae archaeon
CCTCTCGCTCCTCTAAGCATAGCTGCCGAGTTGGCCCCGCTACTCGAGAACGAGACTAAGATTTTGTTCTCGCGTACATGGAGAGGAGCTGACAGTATTGCTGACCTGTTTAGCAGCATGGGTGGAGAGTGGTGACGCGTGGCCAAGAAGCTCTCGGTGTTTCTTGAGCAAGGACTCGAGAAACCCCATATCATAATAGTTATGGGTAAGGGTGGTGTCGGCAAGACCACTGTTAGTATTAGGCTTGCCTATGAGCTCTCCAAGAACGGTTACCGCGTCCTCTTAGCGAGCCTTGACCCTGCTAAGCACCTACTCGAGTACCTTGAGGTGCCGAAGCCCCTTGTCGTGAAAGAGGTTGAGCCCCGCCTCTACGCCATCCAGTACGAGGTGGACAGGTACGCGCGCAAGTTGTCAGAGGAGTACTCGCTGCTGCTCCGTCGACTAATACCAGCGCTCACCGCTATATCAGCAGACGATGTTGTTAAGGCTATCCGCGACTCCCCCGGCTTCGAGGAGGAGGTGTTTCTCCGCATCCTTAGTGAGCTTTACCAGAGGAGCGACATGGACTTCGTAGTGGTTGATACCCCACCGACAGGTATCGCACTCCGGGTAGTTACCCTGCCCAGGGTACACTTGTTCTGGATAAGAAGGCTAAAGGAGCTAAGGGAGAGAATAGTCTCGATAAGATACGCCATAGCTAACGCGATGGGTCGTCGCGAGGAGATACGGGACCCTGTTCTAGATAAGCTCGAGGAGATGGAGAAAAGGTACCAAGAGCTATGGGACAGCATAAGGAGTACTAGAAGGACTAGCTTCGTCATAGTGGCCACGCCGGAGCCTCTCCCGATATACGAGGCGCGGATGGTATTTGAGAGGATAAGGGAGATAGGCTCCCGTGTAAAGATGCTTGTGCTCAACAAGGTGCTAGCAGAAAAGGCCAAGATAATAGGTGTCGAGGATGTCGAGAAGAAACAGCTAGGCGAAGCAGAGAAGATATGTTGCAGCGTGGAGCCGCCAGCATACCTGGCCCTCGTGCGCCACGTGGAGAAGCCGCCTAGTAGACTAGAGGACGTAGCTGGGCTAGACGAGGCCATCAGCGTCATAGAGCCTAGTTGCGGGTAACAAGCCGTGGCTCCCAGGGCCTGTCTCTGCGACACCCTTACCCGGCTCCGGGACTGCCTACTGAGAGAGCCACCCATAAGGGACTTCGATGCCGCGATAATGGTTACTCTGTGCTGTTACGCAGGGCCGCGAGTAATAATGATTGAGCGTAGCCTTGACCCCCGAGACCCCTGGGCAGGCGACATGGCCTTCCCCGGAGGACGCCGGGAGCCAGGCGATTCATCGCCCCTAGACACGGCTCTCCGAGAGGCCTATGAGGAGACCTGCCTAGAGCCAAGCAGCTTCGAGATACTAGGCTTCCTTCCCGCGGCTTCTCCTAAGCGCATAACCGTCCGCGTCGTCCCCGTCGTCTCTATGCTTAAGACGAGACAATGTCCAGTCGAGGCTCTTAGGCAGTGTAAATCAGAGGAAGCCAGACGGCTAACCCTCGTCCCCCTACCCCTCTACGCGGAGAAGAGGCTACTGATGCATCGATT
>JALVKZ010000107.1 GCA_027033675.1 Pyrodictiaceae archaeon
CCCTGTATCAGCTGTCTTCGTGTCAGCGACTAGGTGGACTGGGTCAATGATTGCACGGATCAATTTCACGGACTTTATACCCTCGGCTTTTATCAAGGGGGTACCAGCCTCCGCTATCCATGCATGCTCGCCTAACTCCCTACGCAGTGCTGTTGCAAGGCGCAGGGCTTCCTCAAGATTCGTATAGTCTAGAGCTACTTGTAGAACGGGCCTTTCTTTTTCTACAAAGTCTAGGAGACGGGGGCGCATCCTCTTCCTCCAAGGTTCTCCTGGTTGCTCTCCATATTTTTTACTCAGGCGGCACAGAGGGCGTAACAGGGTAGGCACAGCTTGGCACTATATGTTGTAGGTGTGGGTCCTTCAATAGAGTATTTGAGCCTTAAGGCCATAGAGTTACTGAAACGTGCTGACAGGGTCTACATAGATACTTATACAAGCATAGCTCCCGGCCTTGAAAGAAGTAATGTTGAGGTCTATGCTCCTGGTGCCGAGATAATTCATGCTGATAGGAAGCTTCTCGAAAACGAGTCTCATAGAATAATAGAGGAGGCTAAGGCGCTTAATGTAGTTTTACTGGTTCCAGGGGATCCCTTATTCGCTACAACCCACGTCTCTCTCGTTCTTGAGGCTGCAAGTAAAGGTGTTGACGTGGAGGTAATCCCCGGTGTCTCCGGTATACAAGCTGTGATAGATGCTACTGGGCTCCAGTTCTACAAGTTTTGTCGCCCTATAACACTTGTATACCCGGAGGCCTTCAAGCCGTTTAGTGTCGTAGAAACCATATGGGATAACATGACTAGGAATCTTCACAGCCTTGTGTTGCTTGACCTACGCCTCGACGAGAACCGGGCTATGACGATAAACGAAGCCGTAGAGATACTGCTAAGACTTGAGGACGAACTAGCAGCCGAGAGAAGAGTGGAGCCTCGTATAAGATCCGCTATACTAGTCGGTGTTGCACGTGCAGGTCTTCCCGACGCCAAGTGTAAGGCTGGTAATCCAGGCACGTTACTAGAAGAGGGGTTTCCTCCACCGCCTCATAGCCTTATAGTAGCTGCTCCTCGATTACACCCGGTAGAGGTAGAGGCTCTACAAATACTATGTGAGTGCAGCGAGTGCTCGGAGAAACAGGGCTAGAGATGGGTTAATGGCTTCTCCTCGCCTTCCTCGATGTATTCGCAGCTCCTGGGTATGAGCATAAGCATTGGGCCTGCGTCGGTGTTCTCAACGAGTATCGCTGCAATTGGTGCCTCCTTGCCATCAATGTCTATGTATAGCTTATAGGTTTTTATAGGAGCTCCTGTCTCAGCAGCAAAGGCTAGAGCTATAGGACCCCAGTAATTATCTATCTCAACGTCACCGAATACAATCTTCCCCTTATCAACGTGTATACTATTTACTTCCACAGCGGCTTCGGCGCCAAGTACGGTCTCAACGTTCTCTCTGCCGAATGTTGTAAATAAGCAGCCATCAATCACTATGAAGGGAACAGAGTCCTCCTCTATATCAAGTATCGTGACTCCTAAGTCTAGGAAGTGACAAACTATCTGGCCACTATCAGGATCGATTGCTCCCCGCATCTGCATCAG
>JALVKZ010000108.1 GCA_027033675.1 Pyrodictiaceae archaeon
ACGAGAAGCATAGCTGACCTAGAGTACGTTATGCTTGACCCTCTTGTACTGCGCCTAGTCTCGGCATGGACCGAGCACAGGTATAAGGGAAGAGTTGATACTGTCCTATCAGCTGAGACTATAGGGGTGCCCCTGGCCACACTGGTAGCGCTGGCTCTTGATGCACGCCTTGTACTGGCTAGGCGTCATCCTGGTAGCCCTAGCCGGGAGTACATTAGGAGCGAAGGCGGCGAGCAACCTTTCGGTGTAAAGGTGTTCTACGTGCCCAGAGACTCTCTGCCTGAGGGATCCAAGGTGCTACTCGTCGATGACTTTGCTCGTACTGGTGCCACATTCGAGGCTCTTGCAAAAGCCGTTAAGAGAGCAGGAGGCGAGGTCATCGGAGCGGTCGTCGTTATAGCTATCGGTTCTGAGTGGAGGAAGCGCTTAGAGAGACTTGGTATAAGCGATGTCCATGCCCTTTTGGAGTTATCCTAGCACTCTTTGAGCACGGCTCTCGCGTAGCCTGTTGCCTCGCTTACTAGGCGTGATGCTTCGCCGATGTAGTTCTCTGGGCGTAGTACCTCCTCTAGATCAACGTCTTCTAGGTGCTTTCTTATCTCGGGTAGCTCGCTTGCCGCGATCCATAATGGTTTTTGATCCCGTAGTGCTTTTTGTGCTGCTTTACGCGCTAGGCTGTATGCCTCCTCGCGGCTCAGTTTTGCTCGCTGTATGAGGAGGTTCATTAACGCCTCCGTGGTTGCTGTGGCCATTGTTAGGTATAGGTTTCTCTTCATCGTGTCCTTGTCTACGCGTAGTCTATCGACAAGATTATTAGCATCGATGAGTATTTGGTCTATTGTTAAGAAGAGGTGTGGTATTGCTACTCGCTCAGAGCTACTATTCGTTAAGTCTCTCTCGTGCCAAAGCACCATGTTTTCTAAGAAGACGTGCACGAGGCTCCTAGCTATCCGTGCTAGGCCGCTTATCCTCTCAGCTGTGACTGGATTCGCTTTCTGGGGCATCGCGCTACTCCCAATAGCGCTACCCCTTTCCTCCCATAGCTCGTGGATCTCTGGTCTCGCTAGTTCTCTAATCTCTACGGCGAAGCGATCAAGAGTACTAGCTAGTATTGCTAGTACTGCCGCTAGCTCTGCGAAGCCGTCGCGGGGCGCCACCTGTGTTGATACAATGTGTGGTTCTAAGCCGAGCTTTGAGGCAAAGACTTTGCGGAGCTCGAGCCCATAGCCATGCCAGCTAGCCATGGTCCCTGTTGCTCCACCTAGCTTTACGCGGAGAACCCTCTTCTCCGCGTCGCATATTCTCTCATAGCTACGAGCTAGCTCGTAGACGTAGTTCGCTATCTTGAACCCGAGTGTTATCGGTGTTGCGTGCTGGCCATGGGTGCGCCCGGGCATAACTGTGTATCTATGCTTCTCAGCAAGGGTTACTAGCTTCTCTATTAGGAGCCTTAGCCTCTTCTTAATGATACCTAGTGCATCCCGGATAAATAGTGCCCAGGCAGTATCGATTACATCGTTGCTTGTTGCGCCGAAGTGTATCCAGCGAGCAGCTTCTTCGCCGCCGAGCCTACCCATGAGGAATACTAATGATGCTATGTCGTGGCCTCTCTTTTTCTCCTCCTCGTAAACCAGTGCCGCACTTAGCTCGGAGGCCGCCTTCTTCGCTTCGTCAAGAGCCTCTGGGGAGGCGACGCCTAGCTCTACTAGGCTCTCTAATAGGGCTAGTTCAACACGCTTATATGTCTCAACCATGTTGTCGCGGGAGAATATCTGCCTCATCTCCTGGCTTCCGTAGCGCCACTCGTAGACACAGACCGGGGAGCGCTCCTTCATTGTTCACCGCTTAGAGGATTTCCGAGGCATAGGCCTAAAATAACGCCTAGCTGCATCAACGCTTATTCATTGTTTTTATATCACGTTATGTAACAACATGTCTTGATTCATCTTCTACACCTAGGCTAATAAAGCCGAGGCCCGGGGGACACATGCTACACGAGAAGGTAGCCGCTGCTGGAGGAAGTCCTAGATATGAAGATTAGCGGTAAGTACAGCATTGTTGTTGTTATTAATTTTGGTGGACAATACGCGCACCTAATATCTCGTAGGCTTAGGGAGCTCGGCGTCTACACAGAGATACTTCATTACTACGAGGCTAGTCCAGAGAAAGTTAGAGAGCTCGGGGCTGGTGCTGTAGTTCTCTCAGGTGGTCCTCGTAGCGTCCATGAGCCCGGCGCGCCGCGTATAGGCGACTGGGTGCTCGAGCTAGGTATCCCCGTGCTAGGGATATGTTATGGCCACCAATTGCTCGCGACAATGATCGGTGGCCGTGTTGAGAAGGGGCCTGGCGAGTATGGGCGTACATTGGTAAGGGTGCTACGGCGCGACGACTCCCTGTTCCGGGGATGGGGCCATGAGGAGGAGACGTGGATGAGCCACGGGGACTACGTGGCCTCGCTCCCCGATAGCGCAGAGGTATTAGCTGTCTCCAGGGATACCGGGTACATAGCTGCGTTCAGGCTAAGGGATAAGCCGGTCTATGGTGTCCAGTTCCACCCAGAGGTTAGCCATACGCCGAAGGGCAGGCTGCTCCTCGATAACTTCGTGTCCCTCGTGGCTAGGCTGGAGAAGAACTGGAGGCCCGAGAACATAGTCGGGAAGCTTGTTGATGAGATTAGGGCAAGAGTTGGCCCCGATGAGAAAGTGCTTGTAGCTGTTAGTGGCGGCGTTGACTCGACGACTACTGCTCTACTCGTGAAGAGGGCCATAGGTGACCGCTTAGTAGCCGTGTTTGTTAACCATGGATTACTCCGCAAGGGGGAGGCTGAGGAGGTACTAGGGCTTCTAAGAAGCCTCGGCATTGATCCTGTATATGTTGACGCATCTAGGCTCTTCCTTGAGAGGCTACGAGGAGTAAAGGACTGCGAGGAGAAGCGTAGGATCATTGGGAGAACATTCGTGGAGATATTCGAGGAAATAGCGAGAAAAGACCGGGCTATAAGGTGGCTTGCCCAGGGAACGACTTACCCAGACGTGATCGAGAGCGGTGCTGTGCCCGGGGCCGACAGGATAAAGAGCCATCATAATGTGGGCGGTTTGCCCGAGAAGCTTGGCTTAAGGGTGCTTGAGCCTCTTCGCTACTTCTACAAGGACGAGGTAAGAAGAATAGCCATGGCGCTAGGTGTTCCACGCAGCTATGCTTATCGTCATCCCTTCCCTGGCCCTGGGCTTGCTGTCCGTGTCATAGGCGAGGTTACTGAGGAGAAGCTCCGCGTAGTAAGGGAAGCGTCCTCGATAGTTGAGGAGGAGCTTAGGAAGGCTGATCTCTATTATGATGTGTGGCAAGCGTTCGCTGTTGTCGGCGACGATGAATGGATTGGTGTTAAGGGTGATCAGAGAGCCGTGGGCAGAATAGTCGTTGTCCGCGTAGTGCTGAGCGAGGATGGGATGACAGCCGACTGGGCACGTATACCCTATGATGTTCTTGACAGGATAGCTTGGAGGATTACGAGCGAGGTACCCGGCGTCACCATGGTGGCTTATGCTGTTACCACTAAGCCTCCTTCAACTATAGAGCCCTGCTAGGCCATTTTTACGTGGGTTAAGTACAGCTAGTGGGCTTGTTTGGGGAACCCTATTATAATAAGCTTCCTTAGCTATTACATGGTGCTCTACAGGTGGAGTTCAAGCTCCTACGGATAAATCTCTGGACCCAGAAGGTTCGCGAGGAAAAAGTCGACGAGAAGCTCCTCCGCCGCTTTATCGGAGGTAGAGGTCTCGGAGCCTATCTGGCACTAAAGGAGATACCCAAGGGCGCTGACCCCTTCGGGCCAGAGAATAAGCTTTACATTTTAACCGGTCCAATCACTGGCACTGCTGCCGTCGAGACTGGCAGGTACCATGTTGTTGGTAAGAGTCCTCTTACGGGCATACTGGGTGATAGTAACTCGGGTGGCCAGTTCGGGCCTTGGCTACGCTTCGCAGGCTACGACGGAATCGTTCTTGAGAGCGTGAGTGAGGAGCCGGTATGGATAAGTATCGTTGATGGCGAGGTCAAGTTCCACGATGCCAAGAACCTATGGGGCCGCGGAGTAGTGCACACGGAGAACGTTATAAGAGAGACCATGGGGATAACCAAGCCGGATCTCGGCAGCGTCTTAGCAATAGGGCCTGCTGGCGAGAACCTCTCAAAGATAGCGGCAATAATGAATGACAAGTACCGTGCAGCTGGGCGCACCGGGCTAGGCGCGGTAATGGGCTCTAAGAAGGTTAAGGCCATATTCGTCTACGGGCATCGGAAGATAGAGCTATACGATAGAGCTAAGTTTGCCCAGGTTGCTAGGGAACTTGCAAAGAAGATCATGGAGCACAGTATTGAACAAGCACTAACCAAGTATGGTACAGCAGTCCTAGTAAACATCATAAACGAGCACGGCGGGCTCCCGACCAAGAACTGGACTCGTGGAACTTTCGAGAAGGCCTACGATATTAGCGGCGAGTACCTCGCCGAACACTACCTCAAGACCAACAAGGGTTGCTGGGGCTGCGTAATCCGCTGTGCAAGAGTAGCCGAGGTAAGAAGCGGGCCCTATAGGACGCCGGTCTCAGAGGGCCCGGAGTACGAGACTATTTGGGCAAATGGAGCCAATACGTTGATAGGTAACATAGAGGCTATTATAAAGATAAACTACCTGCTCAACGACATGGGGTTTGACACTATAAGCTTTGGCAACACAGCCGCAGTCCTCATGGAGCTCTACGAGAAGGCACAGAAAGGTGAACTACCCAAGGACAAGGCTGAGAAGCTCCTCGGCCTCCTCGAGGACGTTGAGCCAACGTGGGGCAACGCAGAGGCAGTTATAAGGCTCATCTGGAAAACCGCTTACCGGGATGGCATCGGGGAGTACACAGCCGAGGGTGCAATGAGGTTAGCTGAGGCCTTTGGATGCCCCGATTGCGTGATACACGTGAAGGGGCTGGAGCTGCCAGCATACGATCCAAGAGCGATCAACAGCATGGCACTAAGCTATGCAACATCTAATAGAGGCGGATGCCACCTAAGAGCTTATAGCGTTAGCTTCGATGTACTAGGCGTGCCAGAGAAGTTTGACCCGTTAAAGATTGACCCGAAGAAGGCGGAGCTCGTGAAGTGGCAACAGGACTACTTCGCTGTAATCGATAGCCTAGTGGTATGTAAGTTCAACACGTTCGCTGACGCACCCGAGTACTACGTTGAGCTACTGAAGACCGCTATGGGCTGGGAGGACCTAACAGTAGACGAACTACTAACCACGGGTGAGCGCATCTATAACGTTGAGAGGCTCTTCGCAGTAAGAGAGGGAACAGGATATCACGACACGCTTCCCAAGAGACTACTAGAGGAACCACTACCCGACGGCCCAGCTAAGGGCAAGACGGCCAAAGAGGCCCTAGAAGCCTACTTGCCAGTCTACTACAAGGCCCGTGGATGGGTAGATGGCAAGCCTACACCAGAGACCCTGAAGAGACTAGGGCTAGACGAGTTCCTCTACATAGTATCTTAACCGAGAATCATGAAAATGAAATCGCTCTAACCGTTTTTCCCTACATCCTTTATAAAGAATTACATATCATTACATATCATATTGAAATAGATTCTCATATAAGTATCGTGTTATTGCCGGAATATACTTGATGTTCTATTCTTTAAGAACAGTATTCGTTCATATCTCCAAGGAGGGGAGGGCACTATGAGCGGCTACATAGAGGTCACAGCTGTGTTTCTCCAAGAATTCCGTGAACTAATGAGGAGTTTTGAAAAGAAGATAAAACTGCCTAAAAACTCCACTGTTAGAGACCTAATAAACTATATTGACTGGGAGATTAAGCCAGGATTCAAGAACCTGGTCCTTGATGAGAAAGGAGGGGTAAAATACCCTGTAGAAATAGCTGTTAATGGTAGAAGAATAGAGTTCCTCGATGGACTCGATACAAAGCTACGAGACGGAGATAGAGTGGTTTTCTCGCCAAGAGCTCTCTTCGTGGTCTAGTAGGATAGGAGAGGATCCAGGTTTGAGTAGTGATTGTGAGCCTTTACGTGAGGCATGTGACGAAGTACTAGCTATCCTTAGCTCCATGTCCGAGGCCATCGGTAAAGGCCGCGGTAAGGGTACTGGGCTTGCTCGCCTCCTTAGGGAGGCTGCTTATCGCCTCGGAGAGGCCTCCTCGGAGTGCATTAGAGGCTGTGATAATAGTGTTGAGCCTCGCTGCGTATTAGGTGACCTCGCCGATAGGCTGCAAGCCGTTATGCAGGGTATTGCTATTAGGCTTGATCATCTAGGGAGGCTGAATAGCGTTGCTGAGGAGGAGCTGGCAGGGATGCTAGTAGATGCCTTGTATTCTCTGGTTTCAAGCATATGTCGTTATGCCGCTAGCCTAGGTTAGCTTAGACTCTTCTCTGAGGAGCCTTGCTAAGGCGGCAAGGAACGAGTTATTGTCGCCCTGGTTACCTATTGTGACTCTTACGTAATTATCGGCGATCTGTGTATTAGCTACTGCTATGCCGCGGCTACATAGTTTCTCCGCCAATTTCCCTATACTTGTCTTCACTAAGAGAAAGTTGGCCCACGACCTATAAGCATACACACCATTAAGGCCTAGAAGTAGTTGTCGAGTTCTTTCTCTCTCAGCTATAAGCCTCTCAACCATTTTTAGATAGTATTCTCTATTCTCCAAGGCAGCTATGCCTGCCAATAATGATAGCCTGGGCGGCGATGGTGCCAGCTTAGTTATTTCTCTACTTATCTCCCTTGGGGCAATAAGGTATGCTAACCCAATGCCTGCGAGAGCATAGGCTTGTTCCATGCTTCGTACTATTACTAAACAGTTATACTCATTTACGAAATCGACTAGGGTAAAGCCACTAAACTCGTAAAAGCTCTCATCAATCATTACTAGCGTATTGTTTCTACAAGCTTCTGATATTATCTCTTTAGCCTCCCTTAGCCCGCGTATAATCATTGAACCCGTTGGGTCACTAGGATTATCAAGTATAATTAGACTTTTTTCATTCATATTGCTAAATAGTTCGTCTAGAGACAATCTCCACACGTCATTCTGTTCCACGAGAGATAGCTCTACTATATCCCCTGCACAAGCCTCTACGTATGTTCTATACTCTTGGATCCCAGGTCTCGGTATAATTATCCTCGGTTTCCTCCTCATTAGCTTTATTATGTACTCTAGAACTAATTTAATTGCCTCGATTCTCCCAGCTACTGGCACTACTAGTTCGGGCTCTACATTGTTCTGATATGCTATATGTGTACGAAGCCTATGGGCAAGACCGAGATCACTATACTTATTGAGCTCGTAGAGCCCCCTCTCAATAGCTGCTCTAACATTTTCCGGCGGCAAGTATGGGGCTTCAAGCTTGTCCAGGCGTGTTGTAGCTGATTGACAAGCTGCCAAAAATACGTCCCGGGGAGGGGGAATGCCTCCTATCCTAGCTTATAACTTGTCGAGGAGCGCTTGCTTCTTCTGTTCATACTCTTCCTCGCTTATTACCCCCGCATCCTTAAGCTCTTTCAGTTTTCGTAGTAGCTCGATACCGGACCCAGAAGCAGTGCTTGCCTGGGATGGTATGCTTCTTGCCGAACGTGTTATGAATTCCTTGGGTTTATGGAGTACCCAGTCCTCGCTAGTAAGGTTCTTTTTCTTATCCAGTGATGGAGGCTCCACCGATACTTCCCTTAATGCCTCGTATACAGCCGTTATTGCTTTCTTCGATTCCTCTTTATCCATCCACGACATTTCGAGCTTCTCTCCATTCTCAAGCACTATGTAAAACTGCGAGCCAATCATACCGCCATGGTAGACTATTTTCTCGAGCTTCTCATAGGGAACTGCTTTTAGCTCGTATCTACCTAGTACTTTTTCATCAAAGAATATTATCCGCCTATCTGTGACTACAAGCCATTTGGGTTTCTCGAGCGCGAATTTCTTCTTTACCATGTATAGTACTTCTTCTCCCTGCTCAAGGCTATTGGCTAATCCTTTCGGAAGCTTTTTACCCATTCGAAGGCTACCCCACCTAGTACGACAGGAGAGGATTGAGATTGAATCCCGAATCCTCTCCCAAGTGGATATGTATGGAGAGGCACTATAATACCTGCCTATCATCACCTATCAGTATAGGTAGGAGAGGATAGGTAGTGGTGCTTACATCTTGGATGTTATCGGTGTTGTGCTAGGTGGCGGCGAGGGAAGACGCTTTGGCGGTGATAAGCTATTAGCTCTTGTTGATGGCTATACCTCTATAGAGAGAGTCGCTAATACCCTGCGTGCAGCTGGTGCCCATTCAGTATACGTTTTGACTCGTAGCGAGTATCGCTGTAAACTATACGTTGGGCTTGCTGGCCTCGATGGCTGCCTCTATGATCAGCCAGGAAGCTGTCAGGGACCTGGCTTCGCCTTAGCATCCCTAAGCAGGCTAGATGCAAAATACATACTAGTAGCGCCAGGCGATGCTCCATGGCTTTCTCCTAGTATTTATGAGACTCTCTTAGGCTTTCTCGGTACTTGCGATATTGCAGCACCTCTACATGGCAACGGGTTTATCGAAACACTCGTACACGTTGTAAGAGGCTCCTTTGCTAAAGAGATGAGGCACATTGCCGAGACTATATGTAGCCTAAGAGGAGACGTACGGCCATCCGACTATATACGGTTTGCTAGCTGCTCCGTCCTAGTAGGGTCGTTGCTTCTGGGAGTTGCATCACCTAGCTTATTTGCCCACATCAATATAAAAGAAGCATTACGTACGCGTATGGCTAGAAACCCTCTAGGCGATAAGGTTGTGATTGAACTAAGGCCTAAGAAGCAGCTCATCGAGATGATGAACCGAGAGAAGCTGTGTAAGCACTTATTGAACGAAATCATGGTGTATTCGAGGAGGAGTCTTACACACCTAGCCCGCCACGCTAAACGGGATTACGAGAGCCTCTGTACACGGAGAGCTAAGGATAGCGAATAAAGACCCCGTAGCTAGTACTCTGCCTTACTCTCTGGGCCACAGGGCCGTGTCAGGGCTAAGTATAGTGACCAACCCTGCTCTTCAGAACATCTTGCTAGAGTTACGCGATAAGGATACGCCTTCCACGCGTTTCTGCGACCTCCTAGAGGAGGCTGGATTTCTTCTCGCCTATGAGGCCTCACGCGAACTACCTTTAGCCAAGGACTCCGCGATGACTCCACTCAGTGTCCGGGCAGAGGCTATACGCGTGAGAGACGAGGCAATAACTATTGTTGCTGTGCTACGAGCTGCTCTCCCCATGGCGATGGGGGCTAGGAGGCTCTATAAGAGGGCTAGCCTAGGCTTTATCGCTGCTAAGCGAATCGAGGAAAAACATAGGCGACTAGGAGGTAGACTGGTATTCAATGTTGAGACACCATACTGGAGTATAGGAGACATAGAGGGAAAGCACGTTATACTCGTTGACCCGATGCTTGCAACAGGCAGCACTTTGTCAAGGGTTATTGAGAAACTAGCTAAGCACAAACCTGCTAAAATTATTGTGATAAGCCTCATAGCTACAAGACAAGGGATAGAAGCCCTCAGAGAAGCCGCAAAGAGAGCTGGCCTAGATATAACTATATATAGCGGAGCTATTGATCCAACCCTTAACGATAAAGGCTTCATAGTCCCAGGACTCGGCGATGCCGGAGATAGATGCTTCGGCAAATAGGGATACAATAAACTACAGCGAGACACGTATAATTATTATTCGCAGGAGATGAGCCAGTAAGTTGGGGATGAGGATCTTTTCGGGGAGCGTGACCCCTAAGCTAGATTAAAAACTGGCCATGGGGGATGACTGAGCGGTTACCCAGCCGACGCCTAGCCTCACTGCTCCTCTGAGGGTCTTTGCCTCGCTAGTCTTCCACCAACTATCCCGAGAGCAGCCTCTGTAGCATGCTCCTTGCCCAGCCCTATGGGATAGAATATCACCATGTTTTTCTCCTTCGCTATCTCTATTAATGTTTGTAGCTCTCTTAGACGTAAAGCCGCTGGGTGTTCCTCGTAGATCCGGGCTGCCTCTCCGAGGATTTGGGCTGCTTGGCGCTCACCCTCCGCCTCAATTACCTTGGCTCTTCTCCATCGCTCCGCCTCGGCCTGTCTCGCCATAGCCCTTACCATGCCCTCTGGGAGAACGACCTCCTTTATCGTTACCATAGTTACTTTGATTCCCCATGGATCTGTTAACTCATCTAGTATTTTTTGTAGTTCTTTGTTTATTTCTTCTCTGCGCATGAGGAGATCATCTAGCTCGCTCTTGCCTATTATATCTCGTAGCGTCGTTTGAGCCAGCATGGTGACTGCTAGGTTATAGTTCTTTACTGTGAGTACAGCTTTGAGCGGATCTTGTACTCTATAGTAGACAACCGCGTCCACGGATACTTCTACGTTGTCCTTTGTTATGATTCTTTGGCGTGGAACGTCTACGGTGTGTATTCGCAGATCAACAATGGTTACACGGTCTATGAAGGGCACTATTATTACTACCCCGGGGCCCTTCGCGCCTATTGCTCGCCCAAGCCTAAAGACGACGGCTCTTTCATACTCCCTTACAATTCTTATGCTATATAATAGTATAATGAATATTATAAGTAGTGCGAAGAAGATGGCAATTATTGTACCTATATTGCTTGCAGCACCGCTAGGCGTTGTTTGCTGGGCATAGGCAGCCCTAATTAACAGCATAGTATCCATGGTAACTTACACCTAGTAGAGCTGAATAGGATTATAAAGGACCGCTCTTTCTTATTTCGTGTATGTATGTTCTCTAGGGACCTATTTATCTCTGCTATCAGAGAGGAGGCGCTTACAATAATTTACTACCTCGCTCTTAATACGATACACGTGAACATTCTTACCTGCTCTCTTTCCCCGGGCTAGTGGACAAACCCTTCTTAGTGGACACCTTGAACAAGGACATGTAGAGCTACTTAGTTCTAGGCGTTCTATCCAGCCAAAGGACTCCATAAGGGCTAGAGCGGAGTGTGCTCTAGTGAGAGGAATGTGTAATCTTAAAGCTACGTATTCGGGGGAAGCCACGCCGAGCTCCGTTATTATTAGGGCTATTTTGCAGAGTTCTTTTCTACTATCTGTATCCATGACTACTGAGCCACACTATAGATAGTAATCTAGACAAGCGGCATTGATGGAGCCAAGCGTAGTCTAAGCCTGCGTAAAGTCTGCATAGCTTTATCAATTACCTCGTCTATTCTCTCAACTGCTATGCCACGCTGGGCCGCTATTCGCTTAACCTCTTTTTCAACTAAGACATAGCGCTTATAGGTTTCGTTAAGCTTTCTCCAGGGTATGCCTCGAAGAGCCTCCGCGACCTCCTTATCATACGGAATTATTCCCTCCAACATCAGAGCAGCTATTATGGGATACCCTACATAACCGCGGTACTTTGTCCCATTATCATCGCTATAGACGATCAAGGATCGGGGGTCAACGTAGACATTATATTCTCTATCCCCCTCACTGCTAAAAACACGATAACGCTTATTTCCTAGTCTCTTTACACGCCCGTCAGCTATAGCACCCATTGCCTCAAGTATTTTTATCCGAGGAGGCATCCTGAGAAGACGCAAATCATCCACCACCTAGCACAAGGTTAGGCGTACTAGGCTCTTCCCCACATTTTGTAACTAAAACACTACTAATAGTCCTATAATCCTAGAGATCGCTTTGTACTATAGCTATGCTATAAAAGAAAGGTTACCGAAGCCCAAGAACACTAAGGTTATATCATCATAGTCGGTGGTCTCCTGGGAGATTCCTCCTCTTCTCCTCCCGGCTTGACCGTAGCTACTAGCGGGTTCAGCTTACCCTCTTTTGCTAGCTCCTCTAGTAGTTGTCGTACATCGCTTGTATGCTTAATGTCTATCTCGAGAAGCTGGTTAAGTACATTGTACATGACCTTCCAGACTTCTAGCAGCATTTCCCTCGGAACATGAGCTATTATTACTGGGTCTTGTAGCCAGTTATCAAACGCTTTTATTGTCCTTATCATGTGCTGGAAAGCTGCACGCGTTGCAACAATTATGTCAAGTCTATCTCCCTGCTCAACTCTGCTGGAAGTTTCACGGAATGTCTCGAGGAGTTTCTTCTGGGCCCTAACCCATTCCTCTAACTGTTTTAGAAATGCATAATCGATTACGCGTATCTCCCCTGGTCTACTCAAGGCCTATACACCACCAATACTACTCCCTATAGGTTAGGTAAGTGGCTTCACATTATTGTGTACTTCCCTACCCTCCTCGCCGAGCTTAAACCCCTTTTTATCCTCCTCTCTCTTAGGAAACAATCGACTAGTAGGGGGATGAAGACTCCCTAGCCCCTTGCTGAATGCATAAAGTGTTGAGCGAGGGCGAGCCTGACCTTTATCCCTAATAGCTTGTCGTAATGGATTAAAGTCTTCCTATCTTCTGGAGCCATTTACCGTAGAGTCTTAATGCCCATAGAGCTCTAGCTGCTCTATGCTCACCTGGGTAGACGGGTATACCTGTTTTTGCTTCAAAGAGCTTCGCTATGCGCCATGATTTCTGCCCACCCGTTACAGAAGCTACTATAGGTATTCCCATCTCCTTTGCTTTCTGCGCAATCGGCGCCATTAGGTCTGCGAGTCTCTCAGTCATTGTGGCTATGTTAAAGTATGGTATCAAGAATATTCCATCAACCTCTCCGCTTTCTATTGCTATCCTGGTGCTCTCAGCCATATGGTCCTCGGTTCCAGATCCTGTTATGTCTACTGGGTTTCTCGGACTAGCTATCGGTAGAAGGATTTTTCGAAGCCTTTGTTGAGTCTCCTTACTAAACAATGGTACCTGGAAGCCTAGCTCGGATAGCCAGTCAGTAGCCATTACGCCACTGCCTCCCCCGACGGTTATTATAGCTACTCTATCGCCTCTCATAGGCGGCTGTAAGGCCAGTGCTTGTGCAACATCGAATAACTCCTCGGTATGTAGGACCTCTATAGCACCAGTCTGTCGAAACACAGAGTTATAGATTTGATAACTACCTGCGAGGCTTCCAGTATGACTTGCTGCTGCGCGTGCACCTGCGCTCGTTTTACCCGCCTTGAGAACTACAACTGGCTTTACGGGGGTAGTATTCTCGAGGGCTTGCCTAAAAACATGCCCATATTCAACGCCCTCAATATATATCGCGATAACCCTGGTATGGGGGTCACTTTTTAGATAGGTGAGAAGGTCTGCTTCATCTATATCAGCGCGGTTACCGATGCTTATGAACTTGCTTATGCCGAGGCCACGTAGTGCAGCGACATCTAGTAGAGCTGCTCCAAGGGCGCCACTCTGACTAATAAAAGCTATGGGCCCGTTTCCTGGGAGGCTTTGCTTCTCCGGATCAAGGAACATAGTATTTATTCCTGTTGAAGGAGAATATACGCCTAGGCAATTAGGTCCAAGCACCCGTACACCGTATTGCCTAGCTATCTGAATAACCTTCTCCTCTAACTTTGCACCTTCCTCTCCTACTTCACGGAATCCTGCACTAATAATAATAGCCGCTTTAATGCCGCGGCGACCTACCTGGTCCATGACTTCGGGCACGCGGTGTGCAGGAACCACGATAACAGCGAGTTCGACGGGGTCAGGTACATCGAGAACTCTTGGGTAGGCCTTTAAGCCGAGTATCTCTGTTGCGTTAGGGTTGACCGGGTATATTGGCCCACGGTAGCTATTCTTAAGATTATATAGGACCATGTATCCGACCTTGCCGGGGCGACGAGAAGCACCAACCACGGCTACTCCGCGTGGACGAAAGAGAAAATCGATGCCCTCACCTATCGGGGGGCGCCGAGAAGCCATGACAAGAACGCACCAATGTTATTAAAGGGTAGAAGGGGGGTAAAAACAATAAGAGTTTAAAGTAGAATTACTAAAAAATACTAGAACATGTAAATTATACATCTAATTACGGTGCGATTATCTCGAAAATAACTAAATAACCTAAGAACACATTGA
>JALVKZ010000109.1 GCA_027033675.1 Pyrodictiaceae archaeon
GGTTATTAGCAGTGAGAGGGCTAGATATATTATTGCTATTATTGTATATACTTGTACGTACATGAATGTCTCTGAGCCTATTATCTTGCCCGCGTAGACGAGTTCTATTACTGTTAGGAAGTATGCTATTGACGAGTACTTTAGCAAATAGACTAGTTCATTTGTTAGCGCGGGTAACGCTGATCTAAGAGATATCGGCATAATTATACTTAGTATTGCTTGTAACTTGGTCATGCCGAGGCTTAGTGCTGCCTCCCACTGGCCACTGGGAACAGCTTTTATGGATGCACGGATATACTCTGATTGATAGGCTGCACTATTAAGTCCCATACCTAGTATGGCTGCTGTCATAGCTGAGAGTTTCACCCCTACATCCGGCAATGCGTAGTAGAGTATGAATAATTGCAAGAGCATTGGTGTGCCGCGTATTAGTTCAACATACGCTACGAGGAAGGCTCTTAGCCAGGCTGGGCCATATACCCTGCCCATGGCTATGAGTGAGCCGAGGCTAAAGCCTATAGCGAACGAGACTGCTGTTAATATGAGCGTATTTCTTAGCCCGTATAGTAGTAAGTGCCCGTAGGACGCTAGTACTTCGGCTAACCCGCTTATCATATCTGTGCTCTCCTCGCTATTCTTTCTATGAACTTTCTCGTCCTCTCATGCTTGGGATGGCGGAGTATTTCCTCTGGTGTCCCTTTCTCCACTATAACTCCATGGTCCAGGACCATTATCTCATCGGCTGCTTCGAGCGCAAAATCGAGCTCATGCGTTACTATGAGCATTGTTTTACGCTGCTTAGCAAGCTTCTCGATAACCTTTAGCACCTCCCCTACTAGCTCGGGGTCTAGAGCCGATGTTGGCTCATCCATTAGTATTATAGAGGGCTCCATCGCTATAGCGCGTGCTATGGCTACGCGCTGTTGCTGCCCACCACTTAGCTGAGCGGGATACTTGTTCCATAAGCTTTCATCTATCCCTACCATGCGGAGAGCCTCAATAGCCTTCTTCGTTGCTTCCTCTTTACCCATCTTTTTTACCTTGATTAGCCCTATCCTAACATTATCGAGCGCCGTTAAGTGCATGAAGAGGTTAAATTGTTGGAACACGAAACCTATTCTTTCTCTTATCTTACTTATACTCATCGATGGACGAGGAAATACTTCACGGCCTTCTAGCTCTATTCGGCCTCTATCAGGACGTATTAGTAGATTGATGCACCGGAGGAGGGTTGATTTTCCGGAACCTGAGGGACCTATTATTACCTTTACCTCGCCACGCCGTATAGTAAAGCTAACGCCTCTAAGCACTTGTAACTTTCCATAACTCTTCCAAAGGTTCTCAACTCTTAGCACTATGTCGCTTGTCAAGCCTATTGCCCTCCTCCTAGACCAGGTATGCTGAGTTTTTTATAGAGAAGACCTGCGCCGAGGCTTGCGCCATAGGTTAGGACGAAATATATGAGAGCCACGAAGACGAGCGGGGGCATGTAATCGAGTATAACTTGCGCTACGTGGACTGACTGCGTAAACAGCTCAGCTACGCCTATCGCGTAGGCAAGAGAAGTA
>JALVKZ010000110.1 GCA_027033675.1 Pyrodictiaceae archaeon
GTCGTAGTGATTGATAAGGGGAAGGTACAGCAAGTAGGGACACCTGACGACGTCTACTATAGGCCGAGAAACCTATTCGTAGCTGGGTTCATAGGCGCACCGCCAGCTAACATGATTCAGGGCAAGGTTGTACATGGAGAGACTACGTGGATAGAAGTAGCTGGCTCTTCTTTCCCCTTGCCCGAGAAACATGCCAAGATAATAAACGAGGCAGGCTTAGAGGAGGTCATCGTTGCCTTTAGGCCGGAGCACTCAAAGCTATCCCACGAACCCGATTCCGGCAAGCTAAGTCTACGTGGAGAAGTATATGCTGTAGAGCCGCTCGGCAGAGAGACACTTGTCACCCTAATAGTAGCAGGCACACCCGTAAAGGTACTGACCTCGCCAGAGGAGAGACCTAGTAGCGGCGAGACACTCTACATAATAGTACCCGTTGACAAGATAATGTTGTTTGATCCAGCAACCGAGCTAAACATAGAGTACCTAGTAGAGGCCAGGGCCCCCGACTAGGGACGAGGGAGCTACAGTAGGAGGAGGACGCATATTGCTCGAGAATAGCTTTATAAGCCCAGTAAGCGTCCTAGTAGCCTACTCCGTCATAGTAGCACTGATAATCATTGCTGGCTACCTTGTTTATCGTCGCCAGAGCCGCTTCCGGAGAGGCACTCAGCAGCCGCGTTAGCAACCATCCTAGCTATCTGCGCAGCCCCCATGGTTGTTGAAGGCCTTGGAGCGCCGGCGACATTGCTATGGCCTCCACCGCCTAGCCTAGAAGCTATACAGTCCGCTCTGAGCTTGCCCCATGTCTTAATGCTCAGTCCACGCGGGTAGAGAATAACGACTACATCGGCCTCGCTGGGTCCCGGCGTGACACCTAGTCGCTGTACATCACATGCACTGGCGCGTGGCGGCGGAGTAACAACGGCTACTCTTACACCATTAAACCTCTCAATAACGACGCTGGTCTTCTCCCTTATCTCGCGATAATAGCTCCCTGCCTCTCTCTTGTAGATCTCATCGGCCCAGCTGGGCCATAGTTCTCCCCGTGAAAGACTCTCGGCGGCCTTACGGAGACCAGCCCAGTCAAGGTGGCGTAGCACTAGTCTCCACTTATCAGCCAAGCCGTAAGGATCATCGCTACAAGAGTCGTCAGCCCGGGCTATCTCTACAAGCTTCCGGGAAACCTCGTCGCCCCAGCAATCAATGAGGCGGCAAGCTATCTCGGCAGTAACACTTCCCCGGTCATGTATTATGGCCACGCCCTTCTCCTCCAGAGGCTCCTTAGCACTAGAATCCCAGACATGGTGGTCAAGCCACACAACCCCACGAGCATACCTCGTGAGGGTAGCTATGGCCTCAGCATCGCCCCGTGTCCGTGGAGAAAGATCAGCAACAACCACAACAGTGCCAGGTTTCCCAGCAGCTTCCTGGAGAGCACGCTTAACCATAGTATAGAGCCCTTTCACGCCAGCAACACTATGAGAAACCTCCTTGCCCAGGCTCCGAGCCCACCGCATGATTATAGCCGCGCTCGACAAACCATCGAGGTCAACGTGGCTGACAACATGTATCCTAGCAGCGCCTCGTAACAGCTCCCTAGCCCTCTCCAAGCACTCGTCCTCGCGCACAGGGACCCCCATCATCTCCCGAAAGTATCGTGTCTACGCGATAATAGCTTAACTAGAAACATATCAAGTGGCGGTAATGTCTAATCCGGCTCCTATATTGTACCAGGAGGCATAACGGCATGTACTAGATAGATTCTTTTCCGACTTAACCTTGATTCCCTAGTAAAGGGGGCAGCTATGCGTAGAGGATTACTAAGCTCCCTAATGCTGCGTAGGGTCGGCGTACTAGTAGTACTGGTTTTACTAATGTTTATGGCTACGCAGCTAGCCCGAGCCCAGTATAGTGGAAACCAGATAATACCAGTGATTTCTACGGTAAAAATCGTTAGTATTAAGCCAGGGTTCTATTTCTACAAGGTATTCACGATCAAGGTACATCTACCGAGGCAAATAGCATTAGTGCCGTTTAAGACGTACTACTTTAACGTAACCATAGAGGTAGTAGGTAAGGGAGCAGGCTCGCTAGGCTTACTCAATAGAGGCTATGGACTTGTCTACCTAGACCTAGTTGACGCCCACACGGGAGAGAGGATTATGGAGCTTGAACTGCCTAGCTCCATAACTATAGTCAATGGTAATGTTGTGGTTGGTTCATGGGGCTACGGGCCAAGGGCAAGCTTTAGAGCCAAATTCATAGTTCCAAATGACCCCGCTTTTATCAAGAGGCTCCTAAGTAGAGGCTATGCCGACCTAGCTGTACGGCCAGTATTTAATGACACAGCCATCGTTGTAGATGCGCCATCAGAACCGGTAGAGCTCTCATGGCCTCGCTGGAAGACGGTCTGCCGCATAGAGTACAGAGATTATCCTGCCAGAGTATACTTTGTTGCAGGCAATGAGTCCGTATCCCTGCCCTCGTCCTCTACTGTTACTACCCGGGTAGTGACGACAACGATCTACAAGACCGTGACCACCACCATTAAGGCTCCCATACCCCCGGCTAATAGCACTGTTACCGTGACGCGCACAGTCACAGTATACACGGAGAATGCTGGTGAAGCTGCTACGACTCAGACACGCATCATCAGGACGGCGCTGACCAATACTATTACGGTGACGAAGACCGTTACATTAACGAAGAAGAATGTTTTGACAAGCCCGGTGACACGAACAAAACTAGTCACCATCACTAAGACGCACACCATCATTAGAACAACTACACTGCAGCAACGAGGCGCGTCCCCAGGAGTTATCACAGCATCAGCTATAATAGTATTAGTGGGTATCGCTCTCGCAATTATTGCTTCGAAACAATAGTAGCCACATTGTTGTACCCGCATGTCTTGAAAAGAGCCGGTCCGCGAAGACATCAGTCTTTATAGCAAGGATCTCCAGCGCGTAGAACTCATGCACTGTGCTCTCTTGGTGTTTTCCCAGGATTTCTTGATGCTCAGCTAGCATAATGACCGAGGGTAGTAGTCATTATTTGTCTCCTTTCAGCGTTTAGAGTAGGCTCTATCCCGTATATGATATTATAGAATACGTTTGTATCTACTAGTGACAAAGAACCATATATCCCTCTCCATAATCTCAAGCTCCTTGGCCGAGTCTCATCTAGTATATCCATAAAGGTTTCTAGCCCCGAGGGCTCCGGGGCTTATAAGCAAGTGTTTCAGTAAGCTATGCAGGGCTGAAATACCGGTGCAGAGCTGTGTATTAGGGACCGTTATCGCCTATATTCTAGCGTTCCCTGTTCCCTAGGCCCTAACCTATAGCAATATATAAACTAACAGCATGAAGATAAGGGTGCTACACACGGCGGGCCCGCCGGGATTTGAACCCGGGGACCTCTGGCTCCGAAGGCCGACACTTATAATCTAGTGTTCCACACTCACACATTGTTCGGGACGATCAAGTAAAGTTTTATACCTACAAACCTAATAAGCTGGGACATTAATCCGTGATAGGGTGTCACTACTGGTAACATGGGGTTCTGTCATCGTCTATGACTCTGCTCGTTCATACTCTGTCACTATAATGGGTAGTAATTAATCAGGCAGTGGGGATGACATACTCTGGAGTACGGTGAGGAAGTGGCTCCAGGAGTTTATACTTGACTATAGTTGCGAGGGACACCTAGTTGGGATAGAGATACTTGATGCTAGTAAGCTGATAGCAGAGATAGTGCAGCAAGCAATGAAGGCTTTCAGCAAGCGTTAGGCTCCACAAAGGGCAGCAGAAACTATGCCAGCATAGAGCGGGTAAGGACTAGAGTTTGCTCGTTCTGCATCCGTGCTGGGCTGATGGCTGGGATTAGCAATCTTTGCTGCGTAGACCCTATAGGTGTAGGTTCTGTGATGTGTGTCTAGGTCTCTAGCCCGTATTCACACGTCCTGCAGGGAGGCCTCTCGCTCGGCTCTGGCGGCTCCTCGGAGACTAGTCGAGCAACTATGCTAGGTAGTATCTCGGTCTCGAACCACTCAGCTAGATCCTCTGGTGTGAAGCGCTCGCGTAGAAAGGTGCGGCCAGTGACATCCTTATAGACGAGGACTGCTTCCTCGACAGGCCATTTATCGAGTAGTATCCATGCATAGGTGGCTAGCTGGGTCTTAGCGGCGAGATAGCCCCTTGAGTGCCTCTTGACGAGCCAGGGCTTGGAGGAGGTCTTGAGCTCAACTACCCTGAGTCCTCCACGGCCATAGGATATGTCGTCGGGGACCCCTATAACCATGAAGTTTTCTCCACGCGGCCTACGAGCAATCATTGGCCAGTCTTCGCGCCTAAAGTACTCAACAATATCGTTGGCTCCTAGGTACCTTCTTAGCTGCTCCTCGTACTCCTCTGGCCTTATCAGCCCCTTGTCCAATACGCCTTTCTCGATAAGCTCTATGAGGGCCTCTACGCCGCCGTGTAGCAGGGTTTCAGCCAGCTTGGGCCCTGTAACGGCCTCCCCGATGGCCTCGTCAATAGAATCGCCGTGAATAAGCCTACCAGTAATGATGCGCTCTCGGCCCCTCTTCCACAGCTCGCCGACCCATAGGTAGAGAAGCCCCTCAAGCTCCTCCTGGCTCAGAGAGTCCAGAGAGAGCCACCCAGTGTTGAAGAGGCTAGTGTTGTGCCAGGCCTTGAGCCTGCACCAGTGCCAAGCACCAATAGCACTAGCGGGCACTACTGGTGGGGCTTCTTGCCTAGCCCTAGCCCCTACGAGGAATAACGCATCTCTCTCACAGAGGCGCTGGCCCAATGCTCTGTCATCCCGCCTTATTGTTTTACTCTCTATGTTCTTTGGCCTCTATGCCTCCCTTTATTGGAGAGAGGCTGGGCGACTAAATAGCGGCTATATTGGTGC
>JALVKZ010000111.1 GCA_027033675.1 Pyrodictiaceae archaeon
TGTGAGCGAGTTGCTTGGCACACTGAATGTGAAGAAGTAGTCAACGAAGCCATCAGTTATGCTCCATAGATCGACGAGGTAAGCTGTATCAGGATAGAGTGGGCCTAGTACTATAGTGCCGTTACCACAGCCTAATACATCTGGCCCGAACGTTTCGTACTCGCCCCAGCTATAGCCATGCTGTACTACTTCGCCGCTTACGTGTAGGCCCTCACCTAGCGCGCATGCCTCTATGGCTTGTCCCTGGTACGTCACGTTCAGCACTACGTATGCTGGCTTAGAGACCCCGATGAGGGCTTGGCCTACTGTCGTGTTTGTTGCGTTATCTACTAGGGAGATGCGTAGAGCGTGGAACCCTACTGGTAGTAGCGAGGAGTCTATCGTTATATTTAGTGTGGTTTCTCCGAGTGCTGGAACCATTATCGCAAAGTTTAGCAGTATTGCTTGGGGCGTTGTAGGAGCTAAGCTATAGGATGATATGTATAGGTCTGGGCGTACTTGTAGGACCATTGTGTGGTTCCATGGGTTGAGTACGTGTAGAGTAATAGTGGTTGTCTTGTTCGAGAGTAGCACTACATCGGTTCTAGCCGGATCTATTATTACTAGTTCTTTGTTCTTGACTAGGTATGCTAGGTTTGTTCCATTTATTACGCCGGCTCCATAGAGGTATGGGTCCTCGCTACTATACCCGGTTGCTGTTGAGACTATTACGTCTTTTAGCAGCTCTGATGCCGTTATGCTCTTGTTCTCGGCGAAGGCCAGTACTCCGGTCTCGTTGAGTAGCTGGAGTACTAGGGCTGCAAAGCCGCTAACGTGCGGGGTGGCCATGCTGGTGCCGGAGGCGAAGACATGGTACCTTGTAGCGGGCTCGCCCATCCATGTGTTGTTTGCCCTGGCTGAGGCTATGTGGACGCCGGGAGCTACTACGTCTGGTTTTAGCGTGGCGTTTATTGTTGGTCCCCAGCTGCTGAACCAGGCGAGGTCACCGGCCTTGTCTATGGCTCCGACGGTTAGTGCGCCAGGGGCTACGCCTGGGCTTGCGACTGTGAAGTAGCCTGGGCCCTCGTTGCCAGCTGCTATTACTACTAGTACTCCTTTCTCATATGCCTTGTTAACGGCGTCTACTAATGGGTCGTAGCCCCTCGTGGGCCATCCTCCGAGGCTCATGCTTATTATGTTGGCGCTGTTGTTTATTGCCCACTCTATGCCCTTGATTATCCAGCTATCGTAGCCGAATCCCTCGTTAGCTAACACCTTGCCTACTAGGAGCTGTGCGCCAGGAGCTACGCCCTTGATTAAGGGGAGGTAGGCGCCAGTACCCGCTGCTATGCCAGCGACGTGTGTTCCGTGGCCGTGACCATCTATTGGGCTCTGGTCTGGTGTCCCGTCGAAGTTGAAGTCGACGAAGCTCGCCATAGCTATTATCTTCGACTTGTTTCCTACATAGAAGTCGGGGTGCGTTGGATCAATACCTGTGTCGAGTATAGCTATCCTGACACCGCTGCCGTTTACTGTCATGTTCCAGAGGGTGGGGGCGCCTATCTCGGGTACGCTCTGGTACAGGGTTGGCTTTGCTGTATAGTCACGGATCTCTTGTACCTTGACTATCCTGTCAAGAGTTACTGCGACTACGTCCTTTGACTTGGCTAGCTCCTCGTAGATCCTTGGGAGCTCCTTTACCGGTACCTTTACTGCCACTGCGTGTATTATGTGGAGTGTCTCGTGCGGGAGTGAGGCTATTGTTGGCGCTATCTCGCGTAGACCGTTCTTGGTTAGCGGGATGCTCTCTGAGAGCTTAATTATTAGTGGGAGGCCCTTGACTCCGAGGTCTTTGTATTGTTTTAGGAGGCGTAGGTTGAAGAGATCGATGCTGAACTTCTTTAGGTCAACATCAGAGGGTACTAGGTATATGTCTTTCCCTACTCTTGTTAGGTGGAAGGAACGGTGGGGACTACTTGGCTTAACTGAGACCGCTAAGTGGCCCTTATCGTCGTAGATTACTGAGACGCGGTCACCTGTTATTAAGTAGACTGAGAAGCTCCTAGTAGGCTCGCCCATGGTTTTTCTTACTATCTTGTGCTTTGAAAGTTTCACTATGTTGACGTTGGCCGGGGTTATCTGTGCTTCGTTATTGTTGTGCGCGGGCTTTGCTGGTGGCTTAAGTACCTCGTTTATCGGCTTACTAGGTAGATGAGGCCTCAGGATAATGGGGTGTGGCGTGTTCTTTGTCTTGTTAAGCTTTATTGGGGGCTTAGGGGCAGTCTCGTTAGGCGTTACTGGCGGGACTGGCTGTACCTTTGCTGCTTTACCCATGGCTAGTATCGGGGCTATGCTAGGCAGGGTTATTATTAATAGTATTGATAATATTATTAGGTTGCGAATAATACTCTTACCCGACATACATGATCCCTCATAACACGGTGGGACTGGATTAATTAATCGAGCTATCTTAGTCACCAGCCCCTACGGTATCAAGAGACTAGCGTGCCTATATAAAAACGTTACACTTGTTTCACTAATTATATCACCGTTTTCGGGGCACTGTAGATATTGCTGCTACCTTGATGGTAGGGGCACGTGCACTGGTGAGAGGCGGAGAAGTAGGGAGACCAGTACCAGTAGAGCTGACAGGCTTACCAGCAGTATTGTCTTAGTGTCTTTGTCCCCGTTGCCTGCAAGCATGTATACTAGTAGCAGGGGTACTGGGGCGTCGACGAGGAGGCGTGGATAGAGATCGCTCATAGGCATGATTATTCCTAGTAAGGCTGGTATCGTTGAAGCTAGTGCCCATAAGGCTTTGTTGAGGAGCTGTTTCCTGCCTAGGGCCATGTATAGTAGGAGGGCGCCGAGTGGTAGTAGGATTTCTCCTCGGAGAGAGGTTCCCCACATGAATACCTTTAGGCTCCATATGAATGACTTGTGTAGGGTTATGGCTGATTTTGCTACGCTTGCTACGCCGCTCTTCCTGCTAATAGCCGCGATGACTGCGTGGAGGAGCCAGCCTGGTAGCAGTGCTGCTGAGACCGCCTTGGCGTCGAGGAGTCTTGGATAGATTATCAGAGCTATTAGGAGGCCTGCTGTGTAGTAGGCTAGGGTCCATGGATGCCACCCGCCTAGGAAGAGGGAGAGCAGCGCTATGACTACTAGGCTTCTCCTGGTATGCTGCTGGCCCGGAGTCATTACTAGGAGTGCATAGAGCAGCGCGGCTGGGAGGACTAGGAGATTAGTCTGTAGGCCTGCATAGAGGAAGAATGGTGCCCAGTAGCTTAGAGCTATCACTGCCCCGATTATTGCCTGGATTAGCGTGAGCCCGGTGTAGAGTAGTATTAGGAGGACCGTGATTGTTAGGGCTGAGAGGCCTATAGAGGGGATTACTATATCGAACCAGGTCTTGAGGCCGCTGAGCCCTATGTGTAGCTGGAGGAGGGGTGTACAGGCTGCGAGTACGTATAGGGGCCTCATCCAGGTAAAGTAGAGCATTGTGTCCCCGGAGGCGAGGAGGCTGCAGTACTTCAGGTTAAAGACCGTGTCTAGGGATAATATTTTGCCGCGATAGCGTAGATGCGGGGACAAGACCACGAGGACCGAGAGACCTGCTAAGAGGAGGAGGCTTGCTAGTAGCCGCTTATCCCTCATAGCTAGCCCTGGTCTCGTCTCCGCTGCCCTTGTCTCTACCCGTGTTGCTAGTATGGTTACTGAGGCTGTAAAGCCTAGCACGAGCCCCGTTATAGTGGCTGAGGCTATTATAGACCAGCCAATACCCGCTACTAGACTGCTATGTGTACCCGGTAAGGCTAGTACTGAGGCTGCTAGTAGTGGGGCTAAGAGCACATAGTAGTTGTATTTCCTTGGCATTAGTGATAGGTATGCATAAAGTGATGATGCCGCGAGCCCGGTGAACGGCGAAGCTATTCCCAGGTCGCGTAAAATAGCAGCCACTATGCCAAGGACCACAATGCTCCTAGCATTTATGAGGAAAAGGGAGGCAAGGAGACCAATTATCTCCAGGAACATTGATAACGAGACTAGTGTGTGAGGGAGGGGTACGCTGAGTATAGTGGGCCTACCGGGCAGTACTACTATGCCTAGAGGCCTTGCTGTAAGGATTAGTGATGAGGCTAATCCGGTAGCAAATAGCCCTATACTTACTAGTCTTAAGAGCCTCTTCCGGGCTAGCCGGTCCGTGTTCCAGGCTCTACCCCGTAGACTAGGAAGCCTGTACCTCTTCACCGCTTTGCCTGCTAGTGCAGCTTCCTTACCCGGCTTCTGGGCTGCTTCTTCGCTAGCCCGTGTATCAGCCCTCTGCTCATTCTCCCGCTGCTCGAGGCTAGTAGAGACTAGGAGAAGAGTCACAGCTCCTACAAGTGAGTAGTAAGCGTATTCTGCGAGAATGTTAGCTGCTGCCTGGTCGCCTACTGCCAGCATTATTGCTGCTAGGATCAGTAATATCATAAAGGCTAGTGCGAGTCCCTGGCCTCCTGCCTCTATTATAGCTAAGGCCCTTCTATCCACTCTAGAGTCCCTAGGGCCTAGAAGGAGGGGGAGGGCTTTAAGGAAATACATTACCTAGAACCGATTATGGGGATGTAAAGTATTTTTATAGTTTTACACTTTCCTTAGGAAAATGGATGAGAGTACCATAGATACATAGAGTATTAAAAAAACATTATTTTTGTAATTTTACTTAAACGGCTATCTTTCTGTAAACTAGTATGACGGCTATTATTGCTATTATTATGCCTATTACACCTATTATTATGCCTATCGTTGCCATTGACGATGCGTGGTCAGCTGACTTGGCTGCATTGTTTACTTGCTGCTTGAGCTGCTGTAGCGTGTTAACGGTGTTCTGGAGGCTCTTTATAGCGTTTTGTAGGCTGCTTATGG
>JALVKZ010000112.1 GCA_027033675.1 Pyrodictiaceae archaeon
TGGGAATAGTACTCAGTACTGCCTGGGCCATGGTGTAGGCCGCCTTTCCTAGCCCAGCCACGTATATCGGCCTATTGTCTAGGATTCTCCTTAGTCTCTTGAGCGCCCCAGGAACAGTATTGCAGGGATGGACTCTGCGTAGGCCGTGCTCGGCCGCGCTTAGTACTAGTCTGCGTTGCTCTGTCACGCCTAACTCGTCACTGTTCTTTATGAATTGCCCTGGTACGCTGCACACAGCCATGTTCATGCCCCTGGATGCCTCCCCGTAACTCTTTGTCCGCATCGAGACCGTTTACATAGGCTCCTCCGCCATGAGGGAGGCACGGGTTTTCTACTACCTCGTTCTTATCATTTCCCGAGGAGACCGTTCATGGAGTACACGGAGCTAGGTAGGACCGGGCTACGGGTCTCGCGGATAGGGCTGGGTGCTTGGCAATTCACGGAGGCTTGGGGCCTAACGGAGTACACTAAGGCCCGCGAGGTCGTGAAGAGGGCGCTTGAGCACGGGATAAACTTCTTCGATACCGCAATGGTGTATGGGCTTGGCATGAGTGAGACCTTTCTCGGAAGAGCACTAAGGGAGACTGGGGCTAAGCGCGACGAGATAGTGGTCTCGACCAAGATTCCTGGCGAGTTCTTAAACCCGGGCGACATCTACAAGGCCATTGAGAAGAGCTTGAGGAACCTCGGCTTCAGCTACGTCGATGTATTGCTTGCTCACTGGCCTCCCTGCTGGCACAACTTCCCGACATGTGAGTACGCGAGAGCGTTCGAGAAGCTAGTGGAGCTCGGCAGGGTAAGCTACCTAGGCCTAAGCGACTACCCCGTTGAGCTCATCGAAGCGTTTCGCCAATGCCTTGCCAGGCATGATGTACAAGTGTTACAACTGCGCTACAACCTAGTTGAGAGGTGGGCTGAGAGGCAGCACATACCCTACGCGGAGAAGCACGGCATGAGTATACAGGCTTGGAGCCCGATAGCTAAGGGAGCACTAACGGGTAAGTACGAGCCAGGCAAGCTCGAGTTCCAGGACATTAGGGCCCGGGAACCAATATTTCACCCAGAGAACTACTCCAAGGTATGGAGGCTAGTTGAGCTTCTAAAAGAGATAGGGAGGAAGTATAACAAGAAACCAGTACAGGTAGCGCTTAACTGGCTAATAATGAGCAGCTCCGTTGTGATACCGATACCTGGTGCAAAGAAGCCTGAACAGGTAGACGACCTTATAGGGGCAACTGGGTGGAGACTGGGCTACAGTGATTGGCGCCTCTTAGAGGAGGAGTCTAGGCGGATAGAGATTAGCTACTCGGTGTTCTACCGGGAGAAAGAGGCAGAGATCAGGTAGGAAGTAGCAAGACAATGGTCATACCGAATAATCCTATCTATATAGGTCTATGCTTTATTTTTACCTCTAAGAGGCCGCGCAGCTTGGCCCCATAATCTGGTGGAAGTACATGACCCTTCTCACTATAGAGTTTCAACACATAGCCCTCATAGCCACGGAACATGGTGAGCGTTGAGCGTAGTTCCCAGGGCTCCGGCGTATC
>JALVKZ010000113.1 GCA_027033675.1 Pyrodictiaceae archaeon
CGAAGCTGTGCATTTTTCCAAAAGAAGACCCCTCTCTGGCGCTATTCCATAGCACCACTACATCTTTGGAGAAAAATAAGTACCACACCGCAATCTTTCAAGAAAAAGGAAGCACCAACGCCAAGAGGCAATAGACTTAGAATACCTTCTCAAGGAAACGTATGCTTATACCTGGGGTGAAGAAGCCCTGGCAAAGAAGAAGCGAAGACAGGAGGAGGAGAGCAAAAAGGAATTATTATTACCGAACCCCGAAGAGGGTACAATGCTATGCGTAATCACTAAGATACTAGGTGCAGACCATGTACTCCTACGGTGCCAGGACGGTGTTGAACGAAAAGCCAGAATCAAGGGCAGCATGAGGAGACGAGTCTGGATGAGAGAGGGAGACATAGTCCTTGCCGCGCCCTGGGACTTTAAGCCAGATAGAGCTGATATAATTCATCGCTATACTCGCGACGAGCTAAAAAGATTAGTAGAAATGGGCATAGTATCAGAAGAATTATTGGAGCTAGCCGAGGAACTAGCATAAGTACCAGAGAAAGCTGAGATGCTCGCTCTCTTTTTGCGGGGTGTAAGCAGGCCCTGGGTAGACGTCGTAGAGAGAGGCGGCTTAAAGACAAGGATCTTTTCGAGACAGTTGAAGAGGTCTGGGATACACAGACCCTTATGGCTGCATACGAGGTAATGAGGCGGCTACGTCTCAGCAGATTCGCCGGCGTCGTGAGCGCTGGCAAAGAAGCAAGAGTATATAGGGCAATAGGGCGCGACGGTACTGAGTACGCTGTTAAGATCTACCTAACAGCTACAGCTGAGTTCCGCAAAAGCATATACAAGTACCTCCTAGGTGACCCAAGGTTCCAGAACGTCGACGTGAGTAACACTAAGAAATTATTCGCAGCATGGGCCCGTAAAGAGTTCCGCAACCTTAAGAGAATGTATGAGGCCGGGGTAAGTGTTCCTAGACCTTATCTCGTCTATCAGAACATAATAGTTATGGAGTTCATAGGTAGAAATGGGCTTAGGGCACCCCTCCTACATGAGATACAGAACGAGCTAGGCATCGATGAGGCAGAGGAAGTCTATTGGCAGGTTATCGATAACTATAAGAGGATTTATTGTTGCGCAAAACTAGTTCATGCCGACATGAGCGAGTACAACATAATGCTCCTAGATAACAAGGTCTACATAATAGATGTGGCCCAGGCTGTTAGCCTAGAGCACCCTAATGCAAGCGACTTCCTTCGCAACGATGCACGTAACATATCCAGGTTCTTCTCCAAGCTAGGCGTTACGGGCGCAAATAGCCCCGAACAAGTTCTTGGAGAGATAACTTTATGCGAAAACATAGAGTGCCCAGAGCCTAGGGAGAAGAAAGCGGGAAAACAATAACCACGCCTCCTTCTCCTAGTACACCGGGGGTGCGGCAAAGAGATGGAGAGCAAAGAGCGAGTAAGACAAGCAAAGAGCTACGCGATGCCACCTAGCCTCCGCCTCTACGCAAAGATACCGCCAGAGAGAATAGGCGTACTCATAGGTGAGGGAGGGAAGGTAAAAACAGAGGTTATGCGCAGGACAAGGACGAGAATAACCGTTGATAGCACCACAGGAATGGTCATTATAGAGCCAGAGGCACCAGACGTAACACCATTCATGGTGATGAAGGCCCAGGAGTTCGTGAAAGCAATAGCTTACGGCTTTAGCCCAGAGAGAGCAATGAGGGTTCTCGACGAGGACCAGATACTAGTCGTCATAGATCTAAAACAACACGTAGGCGACAGCCCTAATCATCTCCAGAGAATAAAGGGAAGAATAATCGGGGAAAAAGGAAAAGCTAGGAAGACCATAGAGGAGATGACCGGTACATACATATCGATCTACGACCACTACGTAGCGATAATAGGTGATTATGAGACAGCAAACATAACTAAACAAGCCATAGAGATGCTGATACAGGGTAGACAACACAGCACAGTATATAGGTTCCTCGAGCGAGCAATGTTCACTCTACGTAGAGAGCGAATGACACGACTATGGGAGAAACCCTACCCCTAATCCTCCTTAATTCGAATCAAAGATGTGCAAAATTACATATAGTGATGAGGACCTGGACTACTAACCTTTCGGAGCAGAGCTGGCTTGGGGATAAGGACTCCCCCGAAGACCGGGTCTAGCTAGATAGGCCGGATAGTTTGCTTACTATTGAGTCTATTGTCGCTATATCCGTGTCGCTTAGTTTCACCAGTATGTAATAACTCAGCTTATCTGAGTCAAATACTAGTAGCGGGAGCTGGCCCGCAAGCTCAAAGGCCTTGATCCGTACTATATTGCCCTGATTCATGACTTGGTTCATGTAGGTGCTCGTTTCATTACTGCACATCGTTATAAGCTTGTTATACGCGTGTATGGGGTCCAGGTGCCTTGATGCAATGTCTCTGTACATTATTAACGAGCTACCATCCAGTACTGGCTCATAGGCCGCAAAGCCAAGGCCTATCTTCCCCTCATTATAGAGCTTCATGATGTGCTGCATCTGGGTACTAGATGATAGTGAGCATAGTTGCTTCGGGTTACCAATGATCACTATTACAGTGACATTTCTCCTAGTAATCGAGATATGAAGTAAGGCGTCCTTAGTTATAGCCTCCTTCTTAATCCCTACTGCTCTAACTATTCCTAGGTCGTAGAGTAGCCAGCCCATGCGCTTAAAGGTGTATAGATTATTTTTTATCTTTATTAGTGATGGCGTGAACTCTGTGAGAACATACTCACTCCTAAGTATTGGGATAGGGTAAACGCTCCACAATGGAAGCGTGTAGTTATCTTTAACAATCTTCGCTGTTGTTATCTTTGCTGCAGCACGAATCGATAACTCTGGTAGCTCGGAGAAGAGCTGGGCCGTTTTAACAATAAGTACGTTAGGCAATGGATCCGCTACTACGAGGCGTGCTTTGCGGTTAAAGCGAGGCGCAGGCATATTTTCGCCGCCATAGCTGTAGGTATCATAGGCTAGTCTTGCACAGAGATCCGCTCTTACGGGGAAATATTTGCCGCTGACGGTCTTGTTTACAAGCATGCCTCTAAGGATCTTAGCAGGCTCTCCCTTAACCACTATATAAGGGTAAACTGGTAACCCATGAATCCCTATATCATCCTTGTGGGCGATACAATACTTTGTATCAAGGGGTAGCCGAGCAGCCCACTCAGCGCTAATCTGTAAGAGTATATGCTCAGCTAAGAGACCTTGCTTATCGGTGTAAACGACTATTACTGCATTCTTAGTGGATAAACACCCAGGAGTTGTTATTCTTGGACTAGTCCACCAAGCCCACCAAATTATCGCCAAGAGGGTAGCCAGTATAGCGATTCCTACAAGAAGGAGGGTTGTTTCTTTTCTCACAACACGTTCCCGGGAAACAAGACTTCCGGAATAACCGTAATAACCCCGCTGCAAGCAAGGATAGAGATAGTACATGGGTGCCTAGAAGGGGCCGTCGTCTAGCTTGGTCCAGGATGCCGGCCTGGGGACCAGTCCCCGCTAGGGCCGGTGTCCCCGGCCCTGCGCGGCCGGAGCGCCGGTGATCCCGGGTTCAAATCCCGGCGGCCCCACCAATTCATGGTCCTTTTTGCTTTGTTTATTCCTATTCTTGCTAACTATATGCATTCATGGTCTTGATATTAATTGGTTTTCTTACAATACCTCATAGTATAAGTAGCTACTTAGGCATAGTAAGCGGCTCGGAGACACACAGAATTCTGCTGTTTCGTGGTGAGTTGTCCTCTCGATGAGTTTTAGGGCTTCGATAAGTATACGTATCTAGGGTATTTGTATCCGTCTTTATGACCGTGTCCTACTCATCTTTATACCATTTACACCGACTCATATATCTGGAGAATTTATTGATCCCAGAGCCTTTTTGTCTAACCTGGATTGTAGAGCTTCCTCAGTTACAGCTATTCTTTTCTCTGCGAGCATAGCTCTCGCTGGTGCCTGGCCAACCTATTGCTTAACGGCTAAGTACTATATAGCAGGAGCTATTCGGCATTGTATTTGCTAGCACCTTGGCTCCGTTCTTGACGCAACCAATATACCCATCGATGTTGGCACGATAATTGACAACCATGGCCTCTTTGATGCTTCTTCGAAAAAGCTAGTTGGAGGCTTAGGTATAAACGCGTTATGGAAGAGCGCTAAGCCCTCCGGCTTGAGCTTATAGGCGAGTAAACGAAGAGTCTTAGCATAAGCACTTTTATCTATATCGACGAATGCTATATCCACAGAACAATCCTCCACGCTCTCTAGGTAAGTAGTTGCATCATCCTCTACTACATCTATGCTCACATGACTTGGGTCCATTGGTGTCTTCCCAAGTAGTTTTCGAGCATAATGGGCCAGTACGGGGTCACGCTCTACAGCTACTACTCGGCATCTTTTACGCATCTCTTCACAGACTGGGCCAGCACCCATTAATAGCCATAACGTAGAATAGCCGATGCCGGCTCCCAGATCCAGGAAAAGGAAATCATCCGCGTCTCTTAGGGCGTAAGTATAGCTTATGCTTTGTATTACTATACCGTCCTCTTCCTCTATCGAGGGTATACCTAGCCGTGTTGACATTTCTGCTACGCGTTTGATGCGTTGATACAGGTTTTTATCCCAACGTAGCGGCATAATAGTCCTCTCCTTTCCCTTCCTAGGGTTTTAATGATACTAATGCAGCCGATAAAAGAACCATTATTGTCCCCAGTATTTGTAATAATGATAGAGTCTCGCCGAGCAATATATATGCTAATATTGTCGCGCCTATTGGTTCGAGCAATGAGATAATAGCAACTCTGTATGCTTTCACAAGGGAAAGAGCACGTACATGTAACATGTAGGGTA
>JALVKZ010000114.1 GCA_027033675.1 Pyrodictiaceae archaeon
TTAATGACACGCCATTGACTGTCACGACCTTATAACGTACACCAGGAATATCGCCCATGGATCGACCGCGTGGACCGCCGATGCCCTCAATAAGTACCTCGTCATGTTCATCTACTACGAGGAGACCACCATCGCCTGGTACAAAGGCTGTAACTACGCGTCCATTCTTCACCAGTTGTACCCTTACACATTTTCGTACAGCTGAGTTAGGCTGACGAGCCTCTACACCTACTTTCTCGAGAACTATCCCGCGGGCCATTGGCGCTCCTTCAAGGGGGTCGTACTTCTTCTTTAAGCCTAACATGCGTATCTTGAACTCTCTTTGGCTCCAGCGGAACTTTAGTCTTTTACGCTTAAGCTTACGTGCCGCGAAGAACCCATTTGGCGACTTTTTGCCCGCCAAGACTAGTGCACCTCTTCTTCGTCCTACCCGTAGCTGGTTACGTGGAGAGAGGGGGGCTTATCTTATTTTTACCTCGTCTATATCGTGGTATCTCTTTAGGACTATGCGTGCTATAGCTACCTTTTTACCTCCTTTGCCTATTGCTTTACCCTTATCAGCAGGATCTACGACGACATAAAGTACGTTTCTACCATTACGCTTTACTACCCTGATATTAAGTATACGTGCTGGCGAGAATATGTTCTTAATTAAATCTTCTAGCGTGTCAGCGTATTCTATTACCTCGATTTCCTTACCGAGGAGTCGACGAAGCCTATTAATGTTAGAGCCTCTACGCCCAATAGCTTTACCTGCATCACCAGGCCTCACTATGAATATTACACGGTTGTTCTCCTCATCAATTATACAATCGCGTGCTACTGCACCTGTTAGATCCTGGAGTAACGCCATATATCTCATTTCTTCAGCTGTTAGCTTTATGTTAGCCAAACCTGTTCACACACCTCCGTGCATATCTAGGCTTATTCACGCTTCTTGAGACTGTACAGCTTCTATGAGGTCAATTATACGAGAGCTTCCGGGATCTAGGATAGCTAGACTTGCAACTGTAAATGGTTTTCCACAGACAGCTCCTAGCTCAAGGCTTGTGCCAGGATAGATGTATAGGGGTATATTGCTAAGCTTAGCGTAGTAGATTATGTCGTCACGTATCTCGGGCGGAGCATTCTCTGCAACAATTACTGCCTTGGCCTTACCGAGCTTAACTATTTTCAATGTCTTCCTAGAACCTAGGATAACTTTGCCAGTCTTTAGTGCATTCACTAATTCTTTCTCAATATCACCAACCTGGACCATGCTCACTAATTACCACCCCCTGATGCCTCTTCCTCAACACCCTTCATAGATTTTACTACTTGTGCTGGATTCATGCGAATCTCTACCATCCCGGTTCCGACGCCTATAACTCTACCAGCTATAACGCTCTCAGTTATACCCTTCAATTTATCTACTTCGCCCCTAGCAGCTGCCGCGAACAAGTTCTGAGTAGTCATCTCGAATGCTGCACGCGCTAGAGGGCTTGGCTTTTCGCCGCTTACGCCATGTCTGCCTATCTGCCTTACTCTACCAGTAGCTGTCATTATATCGGCTACTAGAATGATGTGACGAATATCTACGTCAAGGCCTTGTTCCTCGAGCACGTCTTTCATCTCGCGAATGAGTGCTGCACGCGCGGCCTCGATGCCTAGTACCTCTTCTATCTCGTGAATATTGTTAGTATAAACCCTCTTAGGATCAACGCCAGGTACGTTGAGGACCTCCTTAAGGTTGCTTCCCTCAGTTACTAAGAAGTACTCGGTTCTTCCCTCCCCGCTTGTCATCGACTGTATTATTACTCTTCTTATTTTCTTTATGCCTTTTATCTTCGCGTTTAGAACTTTCTCGCGCTTCTTCTGTAGATCCATTAGGCTAAAGCTTTCACCGAGCTCTAGCTGTATATAGAGTGTGAGAGGGTCCGAGGGGTCTTGCTCAACTTTCCCGAGCTTTAGCTTCTCTAACACCTTTTTAACCTGGTCTACTGTGACGCCCTTGTCTTCAAGCATTACGGGGTCAAGCCGTACTACTATGCGTAGGTTAACTAGGTCAATATCTATTTCTGAAGCCACGTTGGATACTCGTGTGAACTCTATTCTTCTTGCTACTTCCTTTGCCTTGTTTTCATCGTATTTGTGTTCCTCGTCAAGGTATATGTACATAATGGGTGTTGATGGTTCACGCCTGGCGTCAACAAGCTCTATAAATCTGGGAAGCCCGAGGGTGACGTTGAATTCCCTGATACCTGCATAGTGGAATGTTCGTAGGGTCATTTGTGTGCCTGGCTCGCCTATTGATTGAGCAGCGACTGTGCCAACTGGCTCGCCTGGCTCAACCATGCTATACTCGTACTCTGAGAGCACGTACTCTATTATCTTTCGTGCCTCTTCCGGTGCTAAGCCGTACTCCTCAGCTGTCTTCTGCAACTTCGACTCAAGTTCTTCATATATTCTCTTTGGTAGCTTGCTACGTGCATATTCAAGCATATTGTGTATTTCTTTCTTTAGCTCCTCCCACGAGGCTATAAGGCTACTCATAGCTATACCCTCCACCCTATTACTCTCTCTATTTCGCGATCTATGTTAACGGCCTTACCGTGAGCGCTTTTCATTGGGTCAACACCGTCTTCGCCATAGACAAACTGTACTAGCTCACCATAAGGCGTTCTAACAGTTCCGTCATACTCTACTCTTAGATCCTGTAACGCGTTTATCAAGCGGCGCTGCATGTAACCGCTTTGCGAGGTACGCACAGCTGTATCTACTAGGCCCTCTCTTCCACCCGCTGCGTGGAAGAAGACCTCTACTGGTGACAAGCCATCATAGAAGCTCGAATATACAAAGCCTCTTGCAGCTGGACCTAGGTCGTCGGGCTTGAAGTGTGGAAGGAACCTGCCGAGATAGCCGCGGTGTATACGCTCGCCGCGAACCGACTGCTGTCCTAGAAGCGCGGCCATCTGTGTTATGTTTAGCTCATTTCCTCTGGCACCAGTACGGGCCATTATGAAGACATTGTTAAACGGGTCTAGGTAGTTTACTGTTATGTCTTCAACTTTCTTACGAGCTTCCGAGAGTACATCAAGTATTCTTAGCTCAAGAGATTCCTCCAGCGTTCTACCCGGTACTGGTTCAAGCTTGCCCTGCTTGTATATCTCTATTAGCTCGTAGACCTTCTTTTCGGCTTCCTTTAGTACTTCTTTTATCTTCTTCTTAGCCTCTGGCGGCAGCGCAACGTCGTCTATTGTCATTGTGAAGCCTCTTTTCTCTATAAATCTTATGAACATCTTGAACATGTGGTCATACACGTAGCGGGCGTAATCGGTGCCGTACTCTTTTATTAGCCAGTGCATCATGTTCTCTGGCTGCTCTGCTCCAACAGCCTTCTTATCAAGCACACCTGTTAGCAGTTCTCCCTTCTTTATTGTTATGAATGAGTCGTTCCAGCACCACTCGTTTTCGCATGCAAATATGCCTGCCGATACACGGGCTTTGCCTCGGAAGTTAAACTCCTTCGGCAAGAAGAGGCTTACGAGCTGCTTTCCTGTCCACCTCTTCTTTGGCGATAGTATTGCTGGTTCGGGTATCTCACCGCGATAGCCAGCAGCTGAGAGGAGATCGACCACATCCTCTATTGAGAGAAGCGTTGCCTTACTTGTGAGCAGATAGGCTCCACTAATGTAATCTTGTAGCCCACCAATTATTGGGCCGCCATATCTTGGCGAGAGAATATGATATTGCACCAACATTAATTCTCTTGCTTCAGCTTGTGCCTCCTCCGTTCTCGGTACATGGAGGTTCATCTCGTCGCCGTCGAAGTCGGCGTTATATGGTGGACAGACAAGCAAATTTAGTCTAAAGGTCTTACCCGGTAATACCTTGACGGTGTGAGCCATTATTGACATTCTGTGAAGGCTTGGTTGACGGTTGAAGAGAACTATGTCGCCGTCGCGTAGGTGACGCTCCACGAACCATCCTGGTTCAAGCATTTCTGCTATTCTCTTTCGGTCAGCATAGCGCAGGTCTATCTTTCTGCCATCGCTTCTTATGACGTAGTTAGCACCAGGCCACTTATCTGGACCGTTTAGTACGTAGCGTCTCATTTCCTCTATATTCCAGGGGGTTACGGGGACGCGGACCGTGAGTATTTTTGCTATCTCTACTGGGACTCCTACCTCGTTTATACTAATATTCGGGTCAGGTGAGATGACTGTACGTGCTGAGTAGTCGACTCGTTTACCACTCAGATTGCCTCTAAACCTGCCTTCCTTACCTTTCAGCCTCTGTGCAAGGCCCTTTAATGGGCGGCCACCACGGTGCCGTGCTACTGGTATTCGTGGTAGCTCGTTATCAATATAGGTCGCGACGTGGTACTGCAGAAGCGCCCAGTGCTCATCAATTAGTGTTTGTGGTGCACCGCTATCCAAGAGTTCTCTTAGCCTCTCGTTGGTCCTAACTATATCCGCTAGCTTATGTGTTAGGTCGTCCTCTGCGTGTATACCTGTCTCAAGCACTATGGATGGACGTACGTGCACTGGTGGTACCGGCAAGACTGTTAGGACCATCCATTCGGGACGAGCACTCTGTGGATCAAGACCAAGTAGTCTCACGTCATCATTAGGTATTCTCTCGAGACGTGTTCGTATCTCTAGGGGTGTTAGTTGGATACGGCCTTCCGGTCTATCCTCGTAGAATGTGTATGGTTTGTCAAAGACTATCTTGTATTGGCGTTCACCGCAGTGAGGACACTCTGTTACCTTAGAGGCTTTCTTCTTAACAACTGTTACAAGTAGTTTTGCTAGAAGCGGCCAGCGCTCTTCTAGCCTATCAAGTAGCTTGAGATAACGCTTAAGCTCGG
>JALVKZ010000115.1 GCA_027033675.1 Pyrodictiaceae archaeon
AATGATAGAGTCTCGCCGAGCAATATATATGCTAATATTGTCGCGCCTATTGGTTCGAGCAATGAGATAATAGCAACTCTGTATGCTTTCACAAGGGAAAGAGCACGTACATGTAACATGTAGGGTATTATCATTGTGAAGACCCCCAGGTAGAGAACGCCAGCTAGGTCATAGACGTTGGGCTCCACACTTGGATGCATTATTAGCGACACCTCTACCGCTGCAAAGAGCTGACTATAGAGCCCGGTTTCTACAGTGCTGACACCTCCGCGAGAGGCTTGGCGAGCAAATAACATGTAAGATGCATAAGCAACACCCGAGCCAAGGCCCATAAGCAGGCCTATTATTTCTCCTAGCTTCATAGCTGGCAGAGAGATCAGCACTACTCCAAGGAAACCAGTTATAGCTGCTAACACGCCTAAAGGAGATACATGCTCAGAGAGAAGAGGGCTTAACACAATAACCCATATTGGAGCCGTGTAAAGCAGTATTGCTGCAAGACCCGCGCCAATATACTCAACGGCTTTAAGATACAGTATGAATAGGGGACCCAAGGAGACAAAACCAATAATAATAGCCCATTTTCCTGGCTTATCCCGCCTCAAGAGGATAACTATTAGTGCAGCTAATCCGCCAAGCACTGGTCGCCCGACAATAAGCCACTCACTATGCGCGCCTCTAAGGAGAGCCAGCTTGTATGCCACTCCTATAGTGCTCCATAGAAGCGCTGCCGTTGACGCATAGAATACCCAGCGCGTACTAATGCTATCCAGGCACGATCCCCAGAACCAAGGTTCTAGCACTGAGGCATTAACGTTAAACCCGGGCAGCCTAACAAATCTATGAATAATGGAACCCATGAGCATTACTGGTTGCCTATGAGGAGGCCCGGCTTCAGCCGATACCATGATGCCTCGGGAACGAAAGCCGAGGCAAAAAGACACCTTATTTCAATACTCCGTGTTGCTGATTACTTAGGGTCGAGCTTTGGAGGCGTTACTCCTCTCTGTCCCTGATATTTCCCGCTATAGGGCTTTGCCACAGGGCTTGTAGTCTTTACGAAGAGCACATGGAGGAATCTCTGACCAGGATAGAGTCTTATCGGGTAAGCAGAGCCTATGATCTCTATTGTTACTTGGCCACAGAATCCCGCGTCAATAACTGTTGGTGGAACGAATAGCCCTAAGCGTGCGAATGTGCTTCTAATATTTACTAGTCCAACTAGATCGTCTGGTAGACAAACTGTTTCAAGCGTCGTAGCGAGTACGTGTTCATACGGATTAATAGTTATGCCCTTATCTGGGCTGGCTTTACGACATATGTAGTAACGTCCTTTGTCAAAGGGCTTTTTTGTATCAAGCTCTGATGCCTTGTTGTTAAAACGACAGAATTCCTCTCCTAAGTGAAGGTCGACACCGTTTTCTCTTATCGTGTCTTCAAATAAGGGCTCTATTCGTAGCAAGTTCTTCTCAATATACCAGGCTATGTCCCTATCAGATAGTATCAAGACCCCATATCACCTTCTCAACTCA
>JALVKZ010000116.1 GCA_027033675.1 Pyrodictiaceae archaeon
CCTGCCTGGATAGAGGGCGAAGTAGGCCCCTTTGCTAGGATAAGGCCATGGAGCTTCCTACTAGGAGGAAGCAGGGCGGCGACACACACCGAGGTTAAGGCCTCGATACTGATGAGGGGGGCTAAAGCTCCTCACCTAAACTATGTAGGCGATAGCATCCTTGGGGAGGACGTGAACCTCGGGGCAGGCACCATTACGGCGAACCTGCGCTTTGATCATCGCAGCGTAAAGGTGAACCTCAAGGGAAAGAGAATAGACACGGGGCGTAACAAGCTCGGAGCAGTAATAGGCAATAAGGCTCAGACGGGGATCAATGTCTCGCTCTTCCCAGGTGTGCGTATCGGGGCCTACTCGTGGATAAACCCAGGACTAGTTGTTGACCGAGATGTCGCTGACTGTGTTCACCTAAGAAACGGTTACAATGTGCGCGATCTCAGGGAGAGACTGGGGTGTCCACAGTACGTGCTACGAGTCCGCGACAAAGTGTCTAAGTGGTTAACAGGGTATAAACCCTAGATCCCCCTATGGGTCCCTTAAGGAGAGGGTCTCCCTGGTTTTTCTTACCCGGGCTCTTCACTAGCGCCTCGAATCTTCCTCATAGCATCGTGTCTAGGAGCAGCATTACTATGAAGCCTATGAAGAACCCAAGGGTTGCCTCGTTCTCGTAGCCGCTTCTATGGCTCTCCGGAAGCGCCTCGTGGCTAACAACGTATATCATTGCCCCTGCCCCGAGGCCTAGTAGGAATGGCAACGAGCTAGCAGCTATGCTCCCCAGTAGCGCTGTTGGCACGGCTACTACTAGCTCACTTACCCCGCTTAGCACAGCTATTGCTATTGCTAGTCCCTTTCTCCCCGTAGCGGCTAGTACTGGTAACGCTACAGCTAGTCCCTCGGGGAAGTCCTGCAGAGCTATAGCAACCCCGGTCGCGACCCCGGTTGCTATATTATAGGCTGTTGAAGCTCCAATAGCCATTCCCTCTGGTATATTATGAATCAGTATAGCGAGAGCGACTAGCCACGCTGCTCTTATCTTCCTACCCCATTCCGGGCCCTCATACTTCTCCGTGAATGGGTGCTCGTGGGGCAAGAGGCGGTGCAGAACAGCTATTGAGAGAGCGCCTAGTATGAAGCCCGTTAAGGGCACTGTGGGTGAGCCTGAGAGCTCCATGGCCGGTAATAAGAGGCTAGTAAAACTAGCAACAGTCATCACGCCGCTACTAAACCCCAGCCCTATGTCTAGGACTCGTGGACTTACCTCTCTCCGAAGCAGGAGTATCGTTAAGCCTCCAAGACTCGTAGTGAAGGCCGCTAAGAGCCCAAGAACAGTAGCTGCTATGACCGGCGACGAGTTCTCTAAGCCAATGTTTAGCATTAAGAGAGCACCTCAACCTGTGTCGCCAAGTTCCTGGTCTTCTTGGAGCCGGGCTACGTCCCTGTCCTGTTCCCTAGGAGGCTCCAGGCATGAGGAGGACTTAGTAATAGTTTCGGATAATTATGTTACTAGGAATCATTGCTGCTAAAGAACCTAT
>JALVKZ010000117.1 GCA_027033675.1 Pyrodictiaceae archaeon
CTCTTCCTTCTTACATGCTTGCTGAATCTCGCTTAGCAAATACTCAAAAGAGAACCATAATACTATGAGAACCGGAGTCGCCGTCTATAGGGATGTGTTTGAAGGCTTAGGCTGCATACTATGTAGTGATGTGGTTAATGGTGGTCTCTAGGTATAGGTGGCTGCGACAAGATAAGTATGGTTTTGTAAAGAAGGGTTACGTGTTAAGAGAGTGTTGTGGAGCTTAGTGCGCAGGAATATGTTAAAATTCTTTTAAGGATTTAAAATTAGATAATTGGGTGGTGTGTTTCGCCTAGGTTGTTTGCCTGCGAAGTCTTAGGAGCTGATATACTGTATTGAGTGGGTTTCTTGCTAGTTGTAGTATTGTGTAGAGTCTGTATCGTTCTTTTGTGTTGTTTGGCTGGCTTGGCGGGTATCTTGGCCTGGTGCCAGTTATTTTCTCTAATATTGTGTCTACGTTGTTTTCTTCTTGGCCTGGTGCTTGGCCTATTCTTTCGCGCCAATATGTATACGCTATCAAGGTTCTAGCTGCCTCTACGCTGGTGAGGCTGCATCTTTGCTTCTTCATTATCTCTGCGAGCGTGTCTGCTACTAGGACTACGAGCTTTGCTGTCTTCTTCCATAGGGTCTCGTCGCTTATTGATCGGTGTTCTCGTAGTGTGTTTTCTAGTGTTTGCCAGCTTATCGTCTCTATCTCTATGGGTTTCTTTTTGCTGCTTTCTCTGAGGCAGAGTGTTATTGGCTTGGTCATCTGGGTTATTGCTACTATGCCTTTTGGCCTGTTGTCTCCTAGTACTATTATTGGCTCGTTCTTTGCCTCTTCTAGGTGCTCTAGTGCATGGTAGTAGGCTAGGTAGATGGGGAGCTTTGGATCCTCTACGCTTATTGCTCCACTTATTGTTAGTCCTGGGAGCATTGAGCTTGCTAGCCGCGTTATGTCCGTGGCGTACTGCATTGCTGCTACTAGTTCGCCAAAGTAGGCTGCGTCATCACCTCCTATGAACACAACGTATACCTTGTCGTTGTAGTCGCTGCTTAGGTCTAGCAGTCTATAGCTTAGGAGCCCGAAGGTGATTGTTAGGATCTCGCTTAGTGTTGCTAGCCTTGAGGGGGAGGACGCCATGTAGAATACGGTGTTGCCCACGTTGTCTGCGTCGAGCTTGACTAGGGCTATGAGGCCGGTGGCTTCTGCTGCCTCGTCTAGGCTCCTTATCTGGACCCGGCCCTCTCTCTGCACCAGGGGGTAGCGTGTATTGACCGCTACCCAGTCGAAGCCTATCCTATACTTGGTTTCTCCTAGCCAGCTCCTTATATGGTTATCCAGGTTCCTCACTGTCTTCTCGCTGGGCAAGAACTCCTCAACGATGTTCACCGACGAGAACACTATGAGCGCCTCATCTACCTCTAGCTCCTTACTGGCTAGGGGCTTCTCAGCCAGCATGCCCATGATTGTCTCTACGAGGCTCCAGTCGATGCGGCGCTCCGGGCTAAGTGTGTGCAACGCTAACAAGATATATACCGCGCATAGCCTTGGTAACTCGATAATCCCTATTCTTAGCTTCCTACCGCGATGGATAGATATTATATCGTAGCGTCTCTCCTTAGAGCCGAGCAGTGCCTTAGCTATACTCTCCGCCAGTCTCGTGGCAGCTTTCTCGCAGCCACCGCCGCTCAAATAGAGCTCTATTATCATGAACAGGTTGGGGGCGCTACTGCCAGCTACGAGGGCTCTATGTGTATCCCTCGAAACCCCGCCGTGCTCCACTATGGCTGCTGCCGCGTCATCGCTTGAGACTAGTCTCCAATACTTAGCGTCCAGCTTGTTGCTTACTCCCACGTATTCTCTCCTAGGCGTGTTTTCCTCCACAAGCGGGTCGTACTCTAGCTCCTCGGGTCCTAGCTGCTCTAGTCTATGTATCTGCCTCCTGAGCTTCCTGGCCGAGAGCATGCGCTGTGTCTCCGCGAGGACGTGGGCGAAGCTGTTCCCGTCCTCGGGGCGGAACCTGTACCTCGAGCTATACGTGCCCGGCCCTACCTCTAGCTCTCGGCTAGCTACAGCTGTTACTCCGAGATATCCCCCGAACTCCTCGCTGAACCTCTCCTCGAGCTCTGCTAGTACTTCTCCGAGCTTCTCGGCGCACGGTGCTATTATTGATACCGTGCCTCCCTCGTATGTGTAGACGCTGCTCCAGGTAAGCCCTAGCCTAGACAGGACAAAGTTCGCGGCTGCTCTCTGGGCGAGCTCTACTAGGAGGCTTCTGCCACGAAAAGCCTTCACCGCCGCGCTTACTACGCGGTGCCTAATTATATAGCGCTGTATACCGTTTATATCTAGGAGTACAAGCCTATAGCAACCAGGACTCCTCCTCGTAGCAGCTATGGCGGAGGCGAAGCCAGCCACTACGCGGCTATGAGCATAGAGGCTTATCTCTGGCAGGGCTAGCCTTGATGAGCCTTTACGGATACTCGAGGGTACCAGGAGAAGGCTGCGGCGAAGTACTCCTAGAAGTGACCTAACAGTGTCGAGGCTGCTGCCTAGGCTCCTTGTAGCCGCTCTGAGCCTATAGAGCCCTGCTAGGAGGCTTGCCGCGACACTGGTATAGTCCACTACTACTTCTCTATAGCCATGGGCACCGTAGAGTGCTGGAAGCTCCTCGGCTCTACTAGGCTCTCTCCACCTAAGTGGCCTCACGGGGTGCCAGTACTCGCCGCCAAGGATACTTCTCAGGGCCTCCGTATCGCTTCTCTCAACCCTCTCTAGGAACTCTTGTAGTCTCTGCCTGCACCACTGGCTAGTCATTAGTAGGCACTTACGCTTATCACTACTCATCACTATGCTGGCGTCATCTAGGTTCAACTCGGCCTTGTCGTGGCTGGAGAAGCCGGAGGCGAATAACAGGGCAAGGGGGTTGAGGAATGGAGTGAGGTGCGGCTCTAGTACGAAGTCCTCAATCCTAGTCGTTATGTCCTCTAGTCCCGACTCCTCGTCGGCAAGCCTTATAGCGACCTCTATCAAATCCTTAGGCTCGCCGACGCCCTCCGTAAACATAGTGACGAGGTTTTTGCGTAGCTCCTGCCCGCCCTTCCTGGCTATTTCTAGGACTTCAATCACATAGTCCTTGAAGCCCCCTATACCCCCGTCTCCTAGCTCATAGCCTCGCGCTGACTCAGCTATCCTTTCAGATATCTCTCCTATATCGCGTCCTCTATGGGCTTGGAGTAACCTAGTAAGGGGCTTATGGATATCGTGTAGTAGGCCGTGTAGCGCTACCTCCTCAACCCTGCTAACCAGGGCTCATCACCTCTCTTCTATGCAGAGCGTGGCCCAGCCTACACCGAGAAGGGAGCCGTTGTGCACGGTGAAGGTATCTGTGAGACTATCCCATACGTGGCCATAGTGCCGCGAGAGCAGCTCCCTGAGCCGCTTGGCGAGCCCGGGGTCACGTTGCCTCAGCCACGGTAAGAGGGTCTTCGATGCATGGCCTGTGCCGTAGCCTAGGCGCAGTGGAAAACAGTTCTTGCTTCTCCTCTTCCCTAAGTCTTCTAGGAAGCTCTTGTATTCTGGGAAGCGCTCTCTGTCTATTCTCTCGAGCTCGCTCTTTATCTGGGTCTCTGAGTACAGGGTTAGGCCCTGGAGCAGTGTATCGATGTTTACTGCCCTGTCTGTTTCCCTTAGGCTTTTTATCCACTGTTGCCTAGTAGGCGTGTTGTAGGAGGGCTTGTAGAGCTTCAGCTCATACTCTATCTCCGCGCCAGGGTCTAGGGCGACGACGTACTCTAGGCTAACGGGGCGGCCGTTACCAACATGTATTTTCTTGAAAGCGTAGAGCCCCAGGGAGGCCCGGTAGCGTAGGGGGTCGCTAACTGCTAGGAGGCGGGCGGCATCGTAGATGAACCTTCCCCTGCCGTGGGGTTTTTGGCCCTTTAGGAGCCATTCTACAGGGTCAGCGGCCCCCAGTAGGCTTCGGGGCTGGCCCGGGACTATCCTGGATACCCCTTTCCTAATCCTCTCCAAGGCGTCTCCTGGCTTGGCGTTGACGAGGGCGTAGAGTAGTGCTGTGCGTAGGGCACCCTTGATGCTTGAGCCTGGTACCAGGGTGCTCTGTGGAAGCGAGACCTCGGCGCCACTCCGTGGCGCTCCTGCTCTTAGCTCAACTGCTAAGCGATAAGGGGTGCAGCTAAAAGCTCCGGGCCTGTATTTGTTGAGAACTCTTCTAAAGAGGTCTATGGCCCGAGCACTACTGGCTAGGAGGGCCTCGGCGCCGTATAGCTTTGCATATATTCTCGTAGTGCACTCGGCATCCACTACGTAGAGCTTCCCAGTGTATGTCACCGAGTCTATGCCTACAACTGCCTTCTCCCCGGAGGCTATGTGGAGCGGTGTAAGGGGTCTCAGCAATAACCTATAACTGCTCAGCTTCATGGCTCCTATGCCTCGCTATAGGGGAACAACCGGGTACACAATGGGATCAAAGGAGTACACGTAGGGGTAATCACTGCCTCTAATGGCTCGCCCTTTGCAATCGGCCCCGATGATGCTGCCGGGAGCAAGTGCTCTTACTAGGGGCCTCTGGAAGCTAATCACCACGCCGCCGTAGCCCCGATAAGCGCCGAACAAGGCCGTCTCGCCGTAGTAGATGCTACAGCTCCTCGGCTCGGGGTAGAGGAGGCCCAGTGATACCCCGATGCCGCTTCCTCGATTACTGGCTAGGAAGCTTGGTGGCGACTCGGTGCACTGGTAACTAATTATCCCTATTCTTCCGAGCCCTATGCTCCTATGAGCCCCTATTCCGAGGTGCTCGGCTAGCCTCAG
>JALVKZ010000118.1 GCA_027033675.1 Pyrodictiaceae archaeon
CAGCTCACCGTTCAAGACCCGACTCCTCTCCTCCAATCTGTTAAAGAAGCGATTACACGTGAGTTTAAAGAGATAACCCCTTGCATAACGGCAAAAAACTGGGCACGTGGATTACCCCGCCTGGCTTCTCCTAGCAACGCTAATGGCTTCTACCAGCACCGCGGCGATAGTTATCATCATTAGTATTGTGCAGAACCAGCACCCGGTGAAGAACTTGGCGGCATCCGCTAAGCTGTACTTTGTCTGGGCTAGCTCAGCACTCGTAACAGGGTGACGTACAGCGTAGACTGCTAGCGGCGCCTCGAGAGTAGCAGCAGCGACCACCGATAATAGCGCTAGGTCTCTTCTATGCCTAGGCCCCTCGTAGAGATCACCAACCATCATCACGACGAAGGCTAGTAGCGCTATAGCGGTACCAGCATAGACCACTACATAGAACGCCGCGAGGTAGGCATAGCCCATTAGCCCTATGAGAGCAGCAGTAGCAAGGGCTACAATTAGTAGCATGAATACCGATTTCATGGTGCGCTTAGCAGTAACCGTTCCTACAGCAGCGATCGCTAATACTGCTAGGGAGCCTATTATTGCCGTGTCTAGGGTAACGCTACTCCACAGGCTCATAGCGAAGACCCACCTCCTCATCAACACGGGTTATGACGAGCTTACGCTTCCTCTTCGCGTGCTCCTCTACGAGCTTCTTCGAAATAATGTGCCACTCAACTGGGTCAAAATCCATGCTCTCTATTTGTTCAAAGACCTCGTCGTGCACAGGGCTCACGTCAAGCGCATCGGTTGGGCATATATCAGTACAGAGACCGCAGTGGATACAGCGACCAGCATCATAGCCTGGCCTTATCCTCTTGTCACCTGGTACACGGTACATGTGGATAGCTCTCGGCGGGCATACTTGGGCGCAAAGGCTGCAACCAATACACTTATCGTAGTTAAATATTATGAAGCCTCTAAAGTACTCTGGCTTCTTCTCCTCCATATCGGGGTACATCAGTGTCATAGGCTTCCTTGTAAGCCACTTAATACCCGTAGCTATGGCCTCGAGGTGTGCTAGCACAGGATTAATCCTTGGGCGATGATCGTCCTGCTTATCGCTGTTACTGCCTTGCGACATGGACACCCCCTCTTCCTATGCGTAAATTACGTGAACGAAAACACCGAGAGCTAGGGCGATAAAGCCTAGCGGGAAGAGCCTTGCCCAGAAGAAGTTCATTGCATGGTCTAGCCTCATCCTGCCATACACAGAGCGCAGGAACACTGAGAACAATAGCACTATTAGCGACTTAATGTACACGGATATGGCTCCCAGTAATGGTGTCGTGAATGGTGCCCATCCTCCTAGGAAGAGCAGCGTGAAGGCTATGCTAAGGGCATAGAGCTTTGCGTAATCGATAGCCATTGTTAGGGCATAGAGTACTCCACTGTACTCTGTATAGGGGCCCTGCACGATCTCCTGTTCTCCAAGAACTATGTCAAAGGGTACACGGTCGGTGAGCAACAGCATTGCTAGGAAGAAGAGCAACGCAGCAATAGGGTTCGAGACTAGCCCTATTATCCCGGTATGCACCTGCTTCTCAACAGCCGTGACGAAGTCAAGAGTACCATACATAGCAGCCACAGAGAGTATTGCTAAGGCTAGGGTTATCTCGCCAGAGACTGTTAGGAGAGCCTCACGGCCACCACCTATCATCGCGAACTTGTTGCTAGAAGCCCAGCCCATCAATATAACCGTTATAGGTGAGAGCGTGAGCAACGCATACACGATAACCATGCTAAAGTCGCTGCGGAACCCATAGATCCCCGGCCCACCCGGGAGCACAGTGAAGGGCAGTGATAGGAACGTAAAGGTCAGTATCGGGCCAAGTACGAACATCAGCCTATCGGTCTCAACGTGTACTATTACCTCTTGTAGCGCGAAGCGAGCACCATCAGCTATGAGCTGTAATGCGCCGTGTAGCTTAGGAGAAACATAGTAGGGGCCTACGCGCTGCTGGACCCTCGCAGCCATCTTTCTCTCAGCCCATATGAGGAACAGCACTGTGCCTAGAAGCGCCACGAGTCCAGGATAGACCAAGGGGGCTAGGAAGCCTCGCAGGGCCCAAACAGGTACGTGAAGAGCCTTAGCCAGCTCAACCAATACCATGACCTAGGCCACCCCTCCGCGCCTTAAACTGGGTTATCTATCTGCCTCAGGCGGGAAGTAGTCCATACTACCATAGATCGATGGTAAATCCATCAAGGTGTGGCCTGGCGGGAGTATCGAGAACATTATAGCGTTCCGTGCGCTCGGCGTCACTATCCTCAACCGGTACGGCATCATGCCGCCATCACTGACGAGGTAGTAAGTTACCTCGCCGTGCCCCATCTCGCCACGGGAGAAGACCTCGCCCTTCCTGGGCCTTAGCCTCACATAGCCACCGGGCAGCTTTACCCTGCCCTTCTCAAACCACTTCCTCATAGCAGGGGGCACCATCTTGGCGTAGCGCTCATGGAATATCGGGCCATCGGGGAGCTGCTTGAGTGCCTGCTCTATAAGGTCTAGGCTCATCTCTATCTCGCGCAGCCTCACCCATACTCTCTCCAAGCCGTCACCATATTTGCCGACCACTGGCTCGAAGTCTAGCTCGCTGTAAGCAGCGTAGCCTAGAAGCCTGGCATCGTATCTCACACCGCTTGCTCTCAGATTGGGCCCGGTTACTCCATAGGCTATTGCCTTGTCCCGTGGGAGTACTCCGACGTTCTCGAGGCGGCCACGTATAACGGGGTTGTTGAAGAACACCTTGTCGTAGTCCTTGAGCTTCCTGAGTATGTACCTCTTCGCCTTGAGGAACTCGTCCCTGAAGCCCTGTGGCAGGTCTCTACGAACTCCTCCAAAGATGTTATAGGTATGGGTTAGCCTCGCGCCTGTTAGCAGCGATGCTAGGTGGACGAAGACCTCGCGGTCACCGAAGCCCCACATGAACATAGTTGAGTGGTTGAGGAATATACCGCCGATGCCGAGGCCGTAGAGATGGCTCGAGATACGGTTAATCTCACAGAGTATCGTTCTTAGATACTTTGCCCTGGGAGGAGCCTCTACGCCGAGCAACTTCTCAACAGCCTCAACGAAGGGGAGCGTAATGTTGCAGGAATCAATGATCGTCATTCTCTCTATGAGGCTTATAACTCGCACGTACTCCCTTATCTCGGAGAGCTTCTCCATAGTCCGGTGAACATAACCTATATCAGGGTCGACACGGACAATAATGTCGCCGTCAAGGTAGACAACAAGCCTCATGTGCCCAGAGGCAGGGTGCTGCGGACCAATATAGAGCTCAACGACTCGATAACCCTCGCGCTGGCCAAGCTCCCTACCAATCATGCCAGGCAACTCGATTCTAGGCATACACTAGTCACCTTGCAGAGAGGCCGCCGCGCGGCGGCCCATTACCCTTGCCTGTGAAACCCGGGTACAAGGAGCAAAGGCATCCTTAATAAGGATAAGCCGAGCGAAAAACAATCGGAGTAGCTTGCCCTCGAAATAAGCGCGCGTGAAAAACATTCACTGGAGGCGCACTTGTCTTGAGCACTACCGTTGATGAGGCGCTCCAAGGCATTGCCTCATCCTCCGCTAAGCGCGAGAACTTCCCCGTCTACACAGTCCCCGCTGAGCGCGTAAGAGAGGCTGCTCAGAAGATAAGGGAGCTAGGCTACGACTACCTCCTCTCCATAAGTGCAGTTGATCTCCCAAAGGAGAAGAGGATAAAGCTCGTATATCACTTCACGAAGAGCAACGACACCACAGACATAGTTGCAATAGAGACTTATCTCCCCAGGGACAAGCCCCACGTAGACACAATAAGCGACCTATACCCAGCCGCGTTGTTCCAAGAGAGAGAAGAGTACGAGATGCTAGGCGTCTACTTCCGCGGCCACCCAGACCTAAGACACCTACTCCTACCCCCTGAGTGGCCGCCGGGAGTCTACCCCTTGAGAAAGGACTTCAAGGTCCACGAAGAACCGATACACACCACTAAGCCCTCTAAGCCAGTATGGGTCATAAAGCCCGAGCTAAAAACAAAACAGAGTACCCAGGGACAAGCAGCCGCTAGGCAGCCTGCCCAGAAAAAGCAGTGACCAAAAAGCCTGTTTTTACTAACCAGGCAGGGCTAGTCTAGGGGTATTCCCCGCGCCTCATAATAGTTCTTCGTCGGCTCCTTCACGGGACGCATCAGTTCCTCGAGGATCCTCCTATCCTTAACATCTCTCGGCTTCCACTCGCCGCGCCTAACCTTCTTCTGAAGCTCAATAATGGCTCGTAGCACAGCCTCGGGTGTTGGCGGGCAACCTGGTATGAAGTAGTCAACGGGGAGTATATCTGCTGGCCTTATTATGTTGTAGCTGTTGTAGAAGAGTCCGCCAGTTATGGCACAGGCACCCATAGCTATGACGAATTTCGGCCAAGGCATCTGCTCCCATACCATTCTAGCTGCACGGGCCATTTTCCTGGTAAGCGTGCCCTCTACTAGCAACAGATTAGTGTTCCTCGGGTGAGTGAAGGGGAGGCTACCGAGTCTCTCGCCATCATACTTAGGGGCATAGGTAGCGGCGAACTCGGCTCCACAGCAGCTAGTCGTGAGGTGCACTGGCCAGAGGCTGAAGCTGATCGCCCAGTCTATTAGGTTCTTGATTGGCTTCTTGTTGAGGAGCCACTTAGTAGCCTTCTCTGCCACCTCGTCCAGGTTGCCTATGAATACGAGGCCGCTTCTCGGACAAGTACTCATAGCGAACCAGCCCTCCAACCAT
>JALVKZ010000119.1 GCA_027033675.1 Pyrodictiaceae archaeon
AGAGTCGTCAAGACTGCACACAAGCTCAGCAAGACCAGCCTGGGACGAGGCACCAAGCCTAGCTAACAATGCCTTTATCCTACCAGACCAAGCACACCCAGCCAAGGAGAACCAAGCCATTCCCAGGGGTAGCCGCATTAGCGCCTATATAAGGTATCTAGGTATCTTTCAAGCTCCTCGTCATTAGACTTACCTAGCGCTCCAATGAGGTCTCTTAGTTTCTCACGTAGACTTCTCTCTATTCTTACTGCTACCTCCTCGCCTTCTCTAAGCTCCAGGGGCTCAAGCGGCTTCAAGACACCATTCTCGTACTTAGCTCTAATCGCCTTAGACAAGCCTTAGCATCCCCGAACTACAATTAGAACCGAATACTGCCCTAAGTATCTTGTCTGATCTAGATAGTAATAGGAGTGCTATCAGTAATCTTTTAGCATGAAATCTTCCCAGTATCTAGCACCTCGATATATACATGGTACATTAACTAGTCTATGGGCTCTAAAACGGATTACCTAGACCAGTAAAACAGTTTCCTTAGACAATTACCTTTGTCCGTCCCACTAAATGTTATTCTATCTCTACGAGTTCTTTGTACATGTTTAGCTGTTTCTCGGAGACTACGTGTATTTCGACGGGATGGGTGTCTGGTGGGCCTAGGCGCTCCCATATATGGGCTATTATTCTTGCTGCCTCTCTTGGCCCTGGCTCATGGGGTAGTGCAACCACTATGTCTATGTCGCTGCCCATTATTGCTTCTCCGCGTACAACGCTGCCAGTAACGAATACCCTTGCCCCTGGGTATAGCTCTTTCACAATCCTTGCTACTTGCTTGGCTAGGCTTCTCCAGTTCCTGAGCAGCTTCTCGTTCTCCTTCGCTACCTCTAGTACTAGTTCGTAGAAGTTCTTCGACAAGCCCTATTACCTCCTCTACGAACCCGAGTATGTCTTGCGCATCCTCCTCTGTATATGTCCTAGGCGTGTAGAGGGCAGCGATATAGACGTCTTCAAGCTCTGAAAGGAAGGGTCTCTTCTCCCTAGAGAACCTGTTTATCCCCTCCTCGGCTCTGCCCCCCGAGGCTCTTCGCGAAGAGAGCAAGTAGGCGCCTAATACTATAGGTTCTGGGATACTCGCCTAGTAGGCGATAGAGCTGGGCCTTTAGGTAGAGTTGGAGGCCTTGCTCACCCAGGAATACGGCTACGTCGTATCTCTTCTTCCTCAGAGCGTCCCCGGGTCTCTTCTAGCATCATCTCGCTCCTCGCTAGGAGCAACCTATACTCCTCGACGGACGAGGCCATGTCCCTGGGTAATCAGGTTGACCCGGAGAGCCTTGGAAACGGGAGCACTGTTTGGAGACACGGTGCCCGAAGAGGCCTAGAGCGGTTTTATCCTCTTAACGAGCCTCTTGAATAGTTCAGCGTCGGAGGCGTTGAGCACGTGTATCTCCACGAGCGTGTTAGGTACTAGTCTGCGGGCCTCGTGGAGAACCCTTAGCCTATCAACATTGTCGGGCACCTCTATTAGCACATCGACATCGCTCGCTGCTATAGCCTCGCCGCTGAGCACTGAGCCGAAGAGATAAGCCCGGCCGCCATAGCGCTCAGCGAGCCTCTTCAGAGCCAAAAGGTACTTGTCGAGGTTCTCTTCTAGGTCGCGCCGCCTTTTTCGCAGAAGCTCTAGATACCAGTGCATCTGAACGCCTCTTCTACGAACCTCTTCGCCGCCGCGTATTCTTTCTCTCCGTAGCGGCGCACAAAGTACCTGGAACCAGTATAGGCGTCGTCGAGTATATCTATTACGTACCAGTACTCCTCGGCAAGCCTCCTTAAACAATCATTACCGCTAACCTCTACTAGGTCGCACAAGCTACGAGTTCGTGGAGAATCCCCAACCTCTCGGAGGAGATAAGCCCTGAGGGCTAGCTGAGCAGCCTGCTCGAGATGAAACAACGCGATATCGTAGCGGCCCTCGCGTACATCGTACCCACTAATCTTGTAGAAGTGCTTGGCACGGGCAGCAAGCTCCCGGTATAATCGGGCACTCAAGACAATACATCCTTTCAATACTGTATTACCGCGGACTAATAAGGCCAGAGATATGGGACAATAATGTATTCCCTTGATATTCTTCAAAAGAACGTATGATCACACCCACCAGCCTAGGCAATGTCTCTTGTTTGTGGAATCTTCTTCCTTAGGCCGTATTATTGACTATGTAACAGCGTCTTCGCTCTGCTCTTATTGCTTTAGCCTCTTGCGAGTCCTTTCCATGGCCTTGGCATTGTCTAGTGAGTGTAGGAGTAATAGGGCCCGGAGCCCCGGGGATCGATTAATTATTATTCGTCCCTCTTTGAGTATCGTTGCCCGGAGCCTTGGCGGCGCATACTCTAGGAGAACCACGTCCACAGCTTTTCGCAGCCCCAGGTCCTGGTGCAGCTCTTTCTCGAGCATTGTGCGTAGCTCGTCTACGTAGATGGGCCACTCGCTTGGCTTTACCCTGTAGCCCGTGTAGATGGCGACATCTATGTCCCGGATAGGCTTTCCCTCAATAAGCACTCCGCCGAAGACCATTGCTAGGATTATTTCCCCCCGTCTACGGAGAGCGTTTGTTATTACTTGTATTGCTCTCTCTCTCTGCTCCCTCGTTAGCCTAGTGCTCCTTCGCTTAGTGTCCTCAAGGATCGCTATCCTCGGCATACCTGCTTAGTGCCTCCAGAACCCTAGCTATCTTTTCCAAGCCTTTACCTGTTTCCCGGTAAAGTCTCGCGTCATCGACTCGCCAGTAGCGATGTATTAGCACATTGCGCAACGATGCCAGCTTAGCCAGCTCCTCCGCGTCCTCATAAGGTATGATTCCGGCCTCTCCTCCAAGCAGCATAGCCTCGCGATAGGACTCCGGCGCTACTCCGTGGTCAGCTTCTAGTATTAGTGTTAGGGCATCAGCTAGCGCCTCTACTAGGAGCACTAACGCGTGACGTAGCGCGTACCTAGCCTCCATGTCATGCATAAACTCCTCGAGACTATGCTCTGATAGAACCTGTTTAGCTACCTCTAGGGCCTCACGCGCCTCGGATAGGAATAGGCTCAGTTGATGCTTATTGACCCTGGTCACTCCCCGTAGCCCCAGGGGCATGAAGACTGGCCAGCGGGTCTATGACTGTATCGTGTCCTCGCTCCACGTGATAGAGGTGTGTATAAGTAGTTCTTTTGATTCCAGAGGGATTTTCTTATATCTCCAACAAGTAGACTATATAGTTAGAGGATGGCTGCCTTGGCGGGTGCCGCTGCTCCCAGCTACGGGCTCGGAGACGTCATCTGGTGGCTCTTCTGGCTAATATTCCTAATAGCGATGCTTGAGCCCATTATGAGCCTACGTCGCCTAAGGGCCGCCAGGCTCGCAGTGATAAAGGAGATGGAGCGTAGGTATGGCTGGCGAGTAATAACGATGATCCACAGGGAGGAGAGGATATCGTTCTTCGGTATACCGATACAGCGGTTCATAGACATTGATGACTCCGAGGCAGTGCTCCGCGCGATAAGGACGACGCCGCCGGAGAAACCAATAGCGCTCATACTCCATACTCCGGGCGGCTTGGTGCTCGCTGCTAGCCAGATAGCAATGGCTCTCAAGAAGCACCCTGGCAAGAAAATAGTTATTGTCCCTCACTACGCGATGAGCGGTGGCACACTGATAGCGTTGGCAGCCGACGAGATACGCATGGACCCGAACGCTGTGCTTGGTCCACTTGACCCACAGCTAGCTCTAGGCCCCCAGGGACCCGTTGTACCAGCGCCGAGCATAGTCAAGGTGGCGCAGATGAAGAAGGATAAGGCAGCAGATACAACGCTAATAGTAGCAGATGTTGCCGAGAAAGCCATCAAGGAGATGCAGGAGACCATAGTAGAGCTACTAAGAGACAAGATGGGTGAGGAGAAGGCCAAAGAGCTAGCAAGGATACTCACAGAGGGTAGGTGGACACACGACTACCCAATAACGGTTGAGAAGGCCAAAGAGCTAGGACTGCCGGTGAACACCGACGTGCCACCAGAGGTCTATGAGCTAATGGAGCTCTATCCACAAGCGCCGCACAATAGGCCAGGAGTAGAGTACATACCCCAGCCACTACCAGCACCAACGCATCATCCCAGGCAGCACGGCAACAGTAGGAGCCAGGTACTAGTCTCGCTAGCAAAACGCGTACTGGGAACAAGCTAGCCAGAGAAGCGCAATGAGTAGTCTCTGTAGGGCCCTATTCCGCGCCGCACACCACGTTTTTCCCCGCTATCATCCATTACAATTAATACGTTCTCTCCGCAAAATACTGCCTGCTGACAAACACTGAGACACAGTGAAGCACTAGTGAGCAACGCAACGAGGAAAGTAAGGCACAATATTTTTCATTAAGTGATATGGAATCGGTGAATCCTGGGGGTAGGAGGACTAGTTGAGGCTAAGCGCTGAGCAGCTAGAGAAGCCACTACCGAAGCCCCAGAGAGACCCTGCTGGCTACGCCGCTGCCCGTGCCCTCGAGGCCTTACTGGAGGCCCTCATAGCTCTCGAGTTCCTCGAGAAAGGCTATACCCGTAATGCCGCCGGGAAGGCCTTCCAGGCGTGGCGGGCACTAATAGGGGCCTTAGTCACGCTAGAGAGAAAAAAGATAGTACAGGGACTAGGTGAGGAGGAGAAGAGATGGCTAAGCGGGAGGGCAATACCAAGAATACCCACTACTAGGCTAAGGCGACTAGCACGATTACTCGAAGAAGCTACTGGGCGCCGCGGCCTCGTCGCCTACACAGCTAT